>CAKZNJ010000403.1 GCA_937129505.1 uncultured Anaerolineae bacterium
CCAAATTAATGGCTTCGGTGGGACATACTTCAGCACATTTTCCACAACCTTCACAATAGGGCCCATAATCAATGACATAGGCATCGGGGGTCGCCCGCGCTGCTACTTTATAGGCAGCTTTCCTAAGGGTCAGGCCGCGTTGGTAGGAATCGGGTAAATCAACAGGACAAACCTGAGCGCAGTAGCCGCAATTAATACAACGGGTGACATCAACATAGCGCGGCTCCTGACGTAAGGAAACGGTAAAATCGCCTGCTTGCCCTTCCACATCCACAACTCGCGTCAAGGTTAGAATTTCGATGTTAGGATGTTGGTTATGTTGAATATAGGCGGGAGAGATGGAAGGGCGCGTACAGCCATAACCATGGTCGGCCGTTCCGCGGCAGAGGACACAATCATGTTGCGGAAACATAAAGCCCAATTGGGCAACTCGACCGCCCAAACAGGGCGTCTGCTCAATCAAATAAACCTTTAACCCCGCCTCGGCTATGTCTAGGGCGGCGCGCATTCCCCCAATTCCACCTCCAATAACCATCGCTGAAGCTGGTCTAGGACGTTTAGTTTGACGAAAGGACTTTCGGACTGCCATCGCTCCAGTGACGGTAGGTTGCAACCAGCCTGTAACCTACCTATAAATATAACACACACTCCCTGATCGGTTCAGACCGGGCGACAGCAGTGTATCTTTCGATGGTTCCCTCTCGACCAATCAGGGATGACCTTGATTGGTTCGATGACGGGTCAATGAAGCTAATTTCATTGTAGCAAGCATTTTTTGCTTTGTCAACAAGGCACTATTCAAAAGATGTCACACAGATTACGAGAATAGACATGACATTTGTCATAATGGGTATGACACAATTTTGACTTCTGCCTTAACATAACCAAAGTCTTCTCTATATCCCCTATGGCTTTCTCAAAGTATCTCGACAAAAGAATAAAATGGTGCTCTGAAGTTCAAGCAAAGTAAGTTATCATACCTCCTCAGTTCCTTTCACACATTCGAAATATCCCTTCCCCTCATGTCATATCGAGATGGGAACACGACGCTTGTGCGTCACTTGATGAGGGAATAACATGAATACCAGTAAGCTACTGGGCAGGCAAGATCGGATTGGATTTTGCTTTGCTCCAACCGCACCAAACTAATTATGTCATGAGTTACGAAGTGAGTGAGACATCTTACGAAACGCGAATTCGGGATAAGCACATTCCGCTCAAGTTACCACAGAGAGCGCTGAGTTTCCATCGGTATCTCGAACTACCATGTTATGAGTAAGTAGTGAGACACCTCGGTCGCGTTTATTTACCTCTTCCCCTTCGCCAATGGTTAAGTGTTAGCATTTTCTAAAAACCCTCCCGCAGCAATGGGCTTTTTCGCTTTACATGATAAAATAATTATTAGAATAAAAATCTAAATTATCCTGATCGAAAGAAGACCACAGAAATAAGGAGAAAGAAAAATGATCCCCAAAGCGATGCAAGATGCGATGAACGAACAAATTAAAAACGAGTTGTATTCCGCCTATCTATATCTCTCAATGTCAGCGCACTTTGAAAGTAAGACCTTAGGCGGTTTTGCCAAGTGGCTACGCTTGCAAGCTCAAGAAGAACTCAGCCACGCCATGAAATTCTACGATTTCATTCTCGAGAGGGGCGGTGAAGTAACCCTCAAAGCCATTGATCACCCCCCCTCAAAATGGAACTCAAACCTCGAAGCTTTCGAACAAGTCTTAGAACATGAGCAAAAGGTTACCAAGATGATAAACGACTTGTACGAACTGGCGCTCAAAGAAAAAGATTATCCCAGTCAAGTGATGCTGCAATGGTTCATTGAAGAACAGGTCGAAGAGGAAAAGAATGCCACGGAAGTCATCGAAAAACTCAAGATGATCGACGCCCATGGCACTGCTGTGCTGATGCTCGATCACGAGTTGGGCAAGCGCGAACCCGAGGAAGAGTAAGTCATTTCCCTTGGATACAGTAGGACAAGAGGGAAAAAGGCATCTCTCCTTTGACATCCAGAAGGAACTGAGCCGACCCGTGCTTCGCCCCTTTCGAAAAGGTAAAGGTTAACGGAATGAAAAAGTGGGCAAGAGTGTGATCTGCTCTTGCCCACCGATCTTGCCCATTCATGAGCTTCCATCTCCACGCAACAAATGGAAAAGTAAGCAAAATTATGAAACTCGCTACCCTCTGTTACATTCGCAAAGACAACAAAACACTGATGGTTCACCGCGTCAAAAAGCAAAACGATATTCATCAAGGAAAATGGAATGGCTTGGGGGGCAAGTTTGAACCCGGTGAGACGCCAGAGGATTGCGTCCGCCGTGAGGTTTGGGAGGAAGCGGGTTTGCTGCTCAAAAACCTGATCTTAAAGGGCTTCCTCACCTTTCCTCAATTTGCTAACGATGAAGATTGGTATGCCTTTGTCTTCGTCTGTGATCAATTTGAAGGCGAGATC
>CAKZNJ010000404.1 GCA_937129505.1 uncultured Anaerolineae bacterium
AGGTTGATTGGGGAAATCGGCGCGGATTTGATTCCAATTTGTCACCACACCTTCGGCAGCGGGCTCCCACATTTTCTTGAGTTCTTCAACGGTCAAGCAAGAAACAAATTCATTGCTCGGGTTGACTACAACTGCTATTCCATCAAAGGCAACCGGCAACTCGATGAAATCAATACCATTTTTTTGGCAGGCTTCAATTTCCGATTCTTTGATAGGGCGGGAGGCATTAGAAATATCTGTCTCTCCATTGCAGAACTTCTTAAAACCGCCGCCGGTTCCGGAAATACCAACTGGCACGCGAACATCCGGGTATTGCTTTTGAAATTCTTCAGCGATAGCAATGGTAATTGGTGCAACGGTGCTAGAACCATCCACCAAAATTGTCCCCTCAACTGGACCAGGGGTTGGGGTAATAATGGTTTCGACGACTTTTTCGACGATTTGGGTTTCAATGACTTTCTCCACAATTTTTTCGGGTGTTGGAGTGGCGGCTGGTGCACATGCAGCGAGTATTAAGCTGATTGCAACCGCTAAAATAAGTATGACACGAACTTTAGACATATCTCTTCTCCTTTTGATTTTAAAGATTTGCCCCCCAATATAACAATTTTTGATTAACGGTTATCAAAAAAGGAGTTAAGATTCATTCAAATCGAGTAAAAAATTGTTAAGAACATTAACAGTTACAGAGTTAGGGTTGGGGAATTAAGAAGAAAAATTTACTACCTTGAGACTCAACTGATTCGGCCCAGATTGTCCCTCCATGAGCTTCGACCACATGTTTTGCAATCGCCAATCCTAAGCCAGTACCACCGCTGGCTCTGGCTCGATCTGTCTTGTAAAAACGTTCAAAAATGCGGGGAAGGTCTTCGGCGGGAATGCCAATGCCGCTATCGGAAACGCAGAATAAAACTTTTCCATCTTGTGGCTTTGCCGATAGAGTAATTTGTCCACCTGCAGGGGTAAACTTAATCGCATTGTGCAAGAGGTTCCCCACAACTTGTTCTAACCGGGATGGATCGGCAAACACCTGAGGAATATTTGGATCGCAATCGATAATCACTTTTAAACCGGCCCTTTCTGCCTGAATACCCAGACGGTCGACCGCTTTGTGCAGAATTTCATAGGGTGAAGCGGGTTTTAGACGCAGCGGAACCTGACCGGATTCAATGCGGGAAAGCTCTAGCAATTCTGATACCATGTGACTAAGAGAATCTACTTCGGTTTCAATCTGCATCAAGAATTTGCGCGCTGCAGGGGGATCGTCTAATGCTCCTTCTTGGAGCGTTTCGGTTAATGCCTTTAGGGAGGCAAGAGGAGTTCGAAGTTCATGGGAGATGTTGCTGATAAAATCGCGGCGCACTGTTTCCAAATATCGCTGTCTGGTTAGGTTTTGCAAAAGCATTAATACTGTGCCGCGGGCGATTGTCTCTAACGGGGCAGTCATGCATTGAATATATA
The DNA here is from genome assembly GCA_937129505.1 of uncultured Anaerolineae bacterium. Classification (GTDB taxonomy): domain Bacteria; phylum Chloroflexota; class Anaerolineae; order Anaerolineales; family UBA4823; genus NAK19. The sequence continues at coordinate 1,462 of CAKZNJ010000404.1, forward strand.
ATTTCTTGGGTTGAATTTCGATCAGAGAGGTTTGTGTCTCATTGGAGTCTCGCGTTCGTTGCCAGCTCTCGACAAACTGAAGATGGGGTAAGACTTGAGAGATCGTTTTGCCGATAATATTTGGATCGGATAGATTGAGCATTTTAGCCACCGCTGGATTGGCTAATTGAATCACCCCTTCATGATCGATTATCAAGACGCCGTCGGTCATCTCTTGGAGGACGGTTGAAATTTTGTTGCGCTCTTGTTCAAGAGCTTTGATTTGGTCGTGAATTTGTTGAGTGAGATAATCAAATGCTTGGACGAGACGGTCGATCTCAATGGAATGTTCGGTAGGGGATAGTTTAGGTTTCCAATCAGAAGTGAATCCCGCAGAAGAGAGTTTTGAAATGGAGTTTGTAATTTCCTCCAAAGGCCGCGTAGCTTGGCGAGCGACTTTTATAACTGAAATTGTAGTGATCGTTAAAATTAATACCAAAGAGCCAATTAGGGTTCCTAGCAAGCTTCTTTGTTCTGCACGAAGTTTCTGGAGAGGAACAGCTAATCGGAGGTAGCCTATGGTTTGTTGGGAGTTATCTCTGATGGGAACGGCTACGTAGACCATTTCGATGCCCAAGGTCTGACTGTATCGTTGAGCAAAGCCAACACCATCTCGAATCGCTTGTTGTATTTCTGGCCTTGTTATGTGGTTGTCCATTTTGGATGGATCAATGTGTGATTCTAGAAGAACGACACCACTGAGGTCAATGATGGTGATCCTCTCTCCTAAAATTTGCGACCAATTCTCAATGTCTTTCTGTTGGATTTGGATACGGGGATCGGAGAGCAGTGTGGAAAGTAAATTGGCATTTGAAAGTAAGTTTTTTTGAATTGAGTCGAAGTAGAGATGGTTAAAGTAAATTGTTATGGCAATTCCAGCGATTGCCATAACGACCAACAAGAGCGTAGCGATCGGAATGGCTATGGACGAACGCAAACTGCGGTTCATTGCACTATGATCTCATTATCCCTCGAATCGATAACCCGAACCTCGCACGGTAAGGATGCGCCGAGGTTGCGCAGGATCGTCTTCGATCTTTTCTCGCAGCCAACGGATATGAACATCCACAGTACGACTACCGCCGCTAAAATCCCACCCCCAAACTCGCTCAAGAATCAATTCTCTCGATAACATTTGTCCTTTGTGTCTAACCAAGAAAAGTAGCAAGTCAAATTCTTTGGGTTTTAAGTTGAGCGGTTGGTTATTTTTGTATGCCTCGCGACGGGTCATATCAATCGTTAGATCACCAAAATTGATGATCTCTTTTGGAATTTGGGCTTCGGTGTCGATCT
>CAKZNJ010000405.1 GCA_937129505.1 uncultured Anaerolineae bacterium
ATCGCTTTTAGTTTCTTCGATCCCATGACTGCGCCGACGCCACCGCGGCCTGCCTGGCGGCCAAAGTCGTGGTTAATGTGAGCAAACGACACACAATTTTCACCCCCTGGACCAATGGCGGCGATCTGAAATTCCTCGCCGTACTGATCTTTGAGCATCTTCTCCACCGCCATGCTGCCCTTGCCCCAAAGGTGCGAAGCATCGCGTAATTCGACTTTATTGTCGTCAATAAAGAGATAGACCGGTTTAGGGCTGATGCCTTCCAAAATGATACTATCCAATCCCGCATATTTCATTTCGGCGGTGAAATGGCCACCCATTGAAGCCGAAGCATAACCACTGGTAAGGGGCGACTTGGTTGTCCAGTCGCACTTCCCCGCCCCGGGAATCAGCAAACCCGAAAATGGCCCACTGGAAATGATCAGTTTATTCTGCTCCCCTAATGGATCAGCCTTGGGAGGCACCTCTTTGGTCAGGAAATAGATGCCAAATCCGCGTCCACCAACAAATTCCCGCGCCACATCGGCAGGTGTCACCTCTTTGGTGATCTGACCATTGTTTAGGTTTACGCGTAAAATGTGACCGCCATATCCGTTCATTGTCCGCTCCTTATGCTACTGCTGCTTCTTTTTCTGCAATCCACAAGACTCCCGTGCCGCAAACGCTGACGCAATCACCGCACAGATCGCACTTCCAAGAGGTATTCGCCAGTTCGGTGCGCACAAACATCACCGATTCGGGGCATTCAGAGACACAGGCTTCGCATAAGTTACATTCCGCCATATCTACATAATAGACCCCGCGCTCGTTGATCTTGATTGCGCCGGTAGGACAGACCTCTGCGCACGCCCCGCATTGGGTACATATGCGCACCTTGTAAGTCCCCGGGACGGGAAAATGCGCCTCGATTGCTAGGGCTGCCTTTTTGGGATTATTCTCTTGAAACAGGTTAAGGGAACATGCCACGAGACAAGCCCGACAGCCAGAACACTTTGAGCTATCTGCATACAATCGCATCATAATTGAACTCCTACTCCCTTTTTGTAAAAAATTGAACCACGCAGGTTTAGCTTATATCATGCGCTGGAAAAGTTCAATGGATGTCTATCCTTATTTTCTAGTTAATAACATCCCATACCGCTGCAATCATTGCAGTGATGGCAGATGTCCAAAATTCCCTCAATTCTGCCTTGGCGTTTGAACTCGAGCCGATCAGGATATCTCCCCCCCACAAAACAGCCGCCACCATCCAACGACGATTCTGTTTCCGCCAGCTTTCTGGTAAACAATCCTTCCGCCCTGCCTCAGGATCGGAAGGATTGTTTGCCAATCAGGGTGATCCTCCCTTCGCTTCCCCTTAGGCAATATTAATTTTTCCCTTTCAGAGACCGCAAAAGCACTCTGCCAAGAGAGAGGTAAGGATGGTCGGGCTGCAAACAACGCAGAGTCTTTTATCAGCCTACTGCTAAACCTGCTAATCGCCCCTCTTAAGGTTGGGGGGTTTCGGTTGGCACTTCGGCTGGGGGAGGAGCAGCCTCGGTGGGAGTCTCCTGTGCACCAACGCATTTTTCATAGGCGCGATTGTATCCCTGTTGTAGCTCGGCACCGCCGCCATAACTTAGAGCCTGCTGATACATCTCCATCGCAGCGCACCACTCTTTGCGGGCCAGTAATTGCTCGGCATATTTGCCCAGCGCAATGCGGTAGCGATCGGTGGCAGTCCAGCCTGTTCCATCGCGTAAATTTGGCACTGCAGGGGCGACTTGGGCAAAGTAATAGACTACCTGACCCCAATCCACTTCCCAATAGCTTGCCCCCAAGAGATAAAGGCGCGCCCAATTTTGCAAGCCTTTGGTTTCTGTGTCGAGAGGCCCGAATTTCTCAGCCAAGGTTAAATCATAGATGCCCCCTTCAAGGTTGCCTTCTTTCAATATTTTGTCACGTCCGCTATTCCGATAGGCTAAATAGAGCAAATCATCCACCACAGCGGGTTGGTAATCTGGCTCGGCTTTGCGCAAAAGTAACAGTGTATCGATGGCAGCTGCCCATTGACTATTGAAAATTTGCTGTTTGGCTGCTTCCAGACGCTCCTCTACGCCACGCAAATCTGGTGTTGGCGAAAGGGTGGGCGAAGGCGCTATCGTGGGGGTGGCAGTGATACTCGCCTGAAACATAACCTCCGCTAATTGCTCGGCTGCGCCGGGGTAATTCGGTGCAATCTGAATGACATATTCTAGCCGTTGACGGGCGCGCACATAATCTTTATTGGCAATCTCCTGTAGGGCTAATTCATACTGCTCTTTTGCCACCAAGCCGGCTTGGGTAGCTTCAGCGGCTTTGCGAGCATTGATCCCAGAAGCATAACCCGCGAAGGCGCTTAACAAGGCGATGGCGAATAAACTTAAGATCCCCAGCAAAATCACCCAACGCAAAGGAGAGGTTTTTCTCGTTTGGGTCGGTTGCTGAGGGGGGGGTTGATCACCTCCCGTTCCAGATAGCGGTACACCTTGGGTTGCCTGTAAATTCCCTGCGGGGAAGAAGCTGTCAGCGACGGTTTCCTCGCTGCTGGAATAGGGAGGAGGAGTGCCCGTTTGCAGAGTCGGGACTACCCTCGTTTCTGCCAACGCTTCTGCTTCCCCACCCAACGGCTCCTCTGGGGATACTTTGCTCGCTACAGTAGGTGCTAATGGCTCGTCTTCCTTGCCCTCGCTTTTATCTCCCACGTTCACCAGCCGCGTTTCAGCAAAAGGGTCCACTTCAGCAGCTAATAACTCAGCAAGCGAGTCGCTGGGGGTCGTAAAATGCACTTGCGTGGCCGCCAGAGCCTCCTCTTCCGAAGTCAGGTCGGTATGGGAAGCGAAGTTGTTCTCACCTTGACTCTCTGGATTTAGGGGGTCATAAGACTCTACAGGTGTCGGTTGATCTGTTTCTGAATTACGCATGGGTCGCATTATACTCCAGAGTATAATTTTACTATGACGCAATTTAATTTTTTCCACCCCATCGAAGTGCGTTACGGAGACCTTGATCCCCAAGGGCATGTCAACAACGCCAAAACGCTCACCTACCTCGAACAAGCCCGCATCCACTATATCAAGCATCTTAATCTCTGGAAAGGGGAATCGTTTTTAGATATTGGCATTATCCTTGCTGAAGTCCGCGTGACATACAAAGCGCCCATTCACTTCGGACAACCAGTGCGGGTCGGTGTACGGGTGGTTCGCTTAGGCAATAAGAGCTTCGAGATGGACTATCTCATCGAAGATGCCGATTCGCATCAGCAGCTTGCCACCGCATCCACCATCCAAGTTGCCTATGATTATCGCCAACAAAGGTCCATCCCCATTCCAGAAGAGTGGCGCAGAACAATCTGTGCCTTCGAAGGGTTGGAAAGCACATTTTCAACTTGATCGAATCAGGAGAACTCATGACTACGCTCCCCTCAATTGACACAGACTTTTTGCTATCTTTCTTAACTCATCTTTTGCAGATTCCCAGCCCTACCGGATTTACCCAACAAGCCACCTCCTATTGCGACGAGATTTTGGCCGCCTTCCCCTCTGTGAACCGCTGGCAGAATCGCAAAGGAGGGCTGATTGCCCAATGGATCGGTGAGCGGGAGGATTGCCAACGCGGGGTCACTGCCCACGTGGATACCCTTGGTGCAATGGTTAAGGAGATCAAGCCCAATGGACGCCTAAAGCTAACTCAGGTGGGCGGGTATGCTTGGAATACTGTCGAAGGGGAAGGCTGTACATTGTTCACTCAAAACGGCAATACCCTCCGAGGCAGTTTTCTGCTCACCAAAGCTTCATTCCATGTCTACGGAAAGCAGGTCAGCGAGCTGAGTCGCGAAGCCGATAACCTCGAAGTCCGGCTGGACGCCCGCACGACAAACGCAGCTGAAACGCGAGCCTTGGGCATCGAGGTCGGAGATTTTGTGGCTTTCGATCCCCGTGTAGAAGTAACGGCGGGTTTTGTCCGCTCCCGCCATTTAGACGATAAAGCCTGCGTTGCGTGCATGGTCTCAGCGATCAAGACCCTCCATGATAACGGTTTAACACCCGCTCAGACAACCACCTTTTTGATCTCTAACTATGAAGAAGTAGGACATGGTGCAGCCAGCGGCTTTCCGCCCGAAATGGCAGAGCTTTTGGTCGTCGATATGGCGGCAGTCGGTGAGGGGCAAAACTCAGACGAATTTCACGCCTCGTTGTGCGTCAAAGACTCAGGGGGGCCTTATCACCACCCATTCAGTCAGAAATTAAAGCGTATTGCCGAGCAAGCAGGTATCCCCTATCGAGTTGACATCTATCCTCACTACGGTTCAGATGGCGAAGCTTACTGGCGGGCAGGAGGAGATGTAGCCGTGGGCTTGATTGGTCCCGGCGTGGATGCTTCGCACAACTATGAACGAACCCATCTCGACGCTCTGCTCGCCACCACCCAATGGATTGTGGCTTATCTGCTGAGCGAGTGAAGCAATGAACTTTGATGCAACGCTTTCCCCCTCCAATCTATCAGCCGTCGCCGAAACAGCCCAAGCGGCAGAAGCGATCGGCTTTGACGCATTATGGTGCCCAGAAACCAGCCACGATCCTTTCCTGCCCGGCGTGTTGATCGCCGAACACACCCGGCGCTTACACTTTGGCACAGCGATTGCGGTCTCCTTTGCCCGCAGCCCAACCACAATCGCCTATACGGCTTGGGACTTAGCCCAATTTTCCAACGGTCGTTTCTATTTAGGCTTAGGCACGCAGGTCAAGGCGCATGTCGAACGACGTTTTGGAATGCCCTGGCCGGAGTCCGTGGTTGGAAAACTGCGCGAGCAGATGCAAGTCATCCGCGCATTGTGGGACTGCTGGCAAAACGGCACGCCGCTGCGTTATCAAGGGGACTATTATCGCCTAAACCTGATGTCGCCTTTCTTCAATCCGGGGTCGATCGCTCATCCAGCGATTCCCATTTTTATCGCTGGTGTCAACCCCGGCTTAGCGCAATTAGCCGGTGAAGAGGCAGACGGCTTTTTAGCCCATCCCTTTCATTCAGCTGATTATCTTGCACAGGTCATCCTACCCGCCATTCAGTACGGCGCTCAAAAGAAGGAGCGTTCCCCCACAACTGTTCAGGTTTGTGTGACCGCCTTCACCGCCACGACCAAAGAGGAAGCCGAGTTTGCCCGTACACAAATTGCTTTTTACGCCTCTACACCTTCCTATCGGCGCGTCTTGGACCATCATGGCTGGGGTGAAATCGGCGAAAACCTTTCCGCTTTGGCAAGCCGTTCCCAATGGGGCGAGATGCCAGCCCTGATTGATGACAGCATCTTAGAAACTTTTGCCGTAATAGCTGAAGAGAAGCACTTGGCAGAGAAGTTAATTCAACGCTACGGGGGCATTGCCCAACGGCTGGCATTGTATTTACCCTTTGTCCCTTTCCAGCGAGACCCGTTCTGGAGAGCTTTGGCGAGGGAGATTCAGATGGCATGAACGACGAAGAAGCGGTCTTCGAACGGGAACGCCACCGCATGGTTGAAGAACAACTACGCCGCCGCGACATCCGCGAACCACGCCTATTGAAAGCCATGTCCACCGTGCCTCGCCATCGTTTTGTTCCCCCCGAACACCGCCATCTCGCCTACGTAGATGGACCACTGCCTATCGGCGCCGGTCAGACCATCTCCCAACCCTATATTGTCGCCCTGATGACCCAGCTTCTGCTCTTGAAAGGGGATGAGAAGGTCTTGGAAATCGGCACCGGCTCCGGTTATCAAGCGGCTATTCTTGCCGAACTCGCCCGCGAAGTGCACACTATCGAACGCCATGCCGAGCTTGCCGAACGAGCAAAAGCCACCTTGCAAGCCCTCGGTTATCTGAATGTTCACGTTCACGTTGGCGATGGATCACTTGGTTTGGCAGAATTTGCCCCTTACCAAGCGATCATCGTCACCGCCGCCGCCCCGAAGGCGCCGGCCGCTCTTTTAGAACAGCTAGATGAAGGCGGGCGGCTGGTGATCCCCGTTGGCGGACAATGGGGGCAGATGCTCGAACGTTGGACGCGCTGCGGAGCGAAGTACGAGCAAGAAGAATTTGTGCCGGTCGCCTTCGTGCCCCTCAGGGGAGAAG
>CAKZNJ010000406.1 GCA_937129505.1 uncultured Anaerolineae bacterium
TTCCGAGCCAGATGGCACATTCTTACTCCTGCTCGCTCCTTCGCCAAAAACCCCTTCTGAGAGGATTGCCAAGGACGTCCTCTTGGTTCTTGACCGCTCCGGGAGCATGGACGGAGAGAAGTTCCAGCAAGCACTGCAAGCCCTCGAATACATCCTAGACCACTTACAGGAGCAAGACCGTTTCAATATCTTGGCATTTGGCAGTGATGTCGTACAATACCAATCCAATTTACGCCCCGCAGCAGAAGCAAGCGCAGCAAAACAGTGGCTTAAGAACCTGACCGCGGAAGGCAGCACCGATATTTACAATGCACTGCTCAGCAGTATCCAAATGGTTGATCCTGCGAAACCCACCTACCTCATTTTCCTAACCGATGGGCTTCCGACAGTTGGCATTCAAGATAGTGGCATCATCCTCGATCAGGTACGTCAAAATGCCCCACCGAACGTGCGCATCTTTCCCTTTGGGGTTGGTTTTGATGTGGACACCTTTTTGCTCGATACGCTCGCCCAAGAGAACCATGGCTATAGCACCTACATCCAACCCGGCGAAAACCTCGATCGAGAAATTGCCGCATTCTACGAAAGAATTAATACTCCCGTGCTAACCAATTTGGTTTTGGATTTTGGCGCCATTCAAGTGTACGATCTTTACCCGTCTCCCCTGCCTGATCTCTTTGCTGGCTCCCAGATCCTTCTTGCCGGCCGCTATAAAGGGGGTGGCAGTACAACGATCCGTCTGACAGGGGAGATCAACGGCGAAAAGCAGACCTTCCTCTTCCCAGCACAGGTCTTCGACCAACAAGGGACAGTTCTGCCCACTCCAGCCCAAGCGGCGATCCCGCGCTTATGGGCAACGCGCAAGATCGGTCATCTGCTAACGCAAATTCGGCTCAAAGGCCCAGATCCCGAAACCATCGAGCAAATTGTGCGCCTAAGTATTCGTTACGGTATCGTCACCCCTTACACCTCTTATCTGGTCACAGAAGAAGCACCGCTGAGCAGCACTGAGCAACAGCGCATTAGTGGGGAACAGCTGCAGGAATACCTAACTGCTCCAGCTTTGGAAGCCAGCGGAATGGGAGCCGTTCAAAAGGCAGCCGAGCAAGGAGCAATGTCTTCCGCAGCAGCCCCCTTGTCCCTCGAAACCGAACTGCAAAAACGAATTAAAGTCATTGCCGGACGAACCTTCGTCAATTCGAATGGCGTTTGGATAGACACCGCCTTCGACCCCGATAAAATGAAAACGCATCCGATCGCCTTCCTTTCGGAAGACTATTTCCGTCTTATGCAACGCTACCCCTCTCTAGCAGCCGCCTTTTCGCTCGGTGAGCGGGTCATCGCGTTGGCTGACGGCAAAGCCTATGAGGTTGTTGCGGCAGGCAGAGATGTCCCCCCTTTGGAGTTCGAGTTGCCCGATCAAGCCGAGAGCCAACCCACCGCTTCGACGACCTCCCCCCAATCAACCCCAGAACATCAAGAATCACTTCTGCCTTGCCTTTCGGGGCTATTGCTACTTGCTATGGTTTTGCTCTTGAAACACTGGTGGTAAAGGAAAAAAGAAAAAGGTCGAAATTAAGAATCCGTCGCGAAAACTCTTGTCAAAAAAGTGGAATTATGGTGTATAATAAGCTTGCTGGGGACGAGATCCGAATACACGGGATTCCTCCACTTTGAGTTGGTTAGGTGTTTTGGTGAAATTTCTTTGGTGAAACAACCTCAAATTAGTTGGTCGATTCCAAATCGATGAGCAGGATTACGAACGAATCCAAAAACCAAAACAAGCAAACTTTCATTCAGGAATTCACTCACCTTTCA
>CAKZNJ010000407.1 GCA_937129505.1 uncultured Anaerolineae bacterium
GCCCCGTCTTCTGCGAATAAAGTAAACCCATACTCATCAGGCAGATCGCCGTAGTCCATGTCGTAGCGGCGGTTGCCAAAGGTTAATTCTACCTGCGCGCCCGGCGTTAGGTTGGTAAATTGACTAGCATCTGTAGTGGCGCCGTAGTCATCTAAAAGAACCTCGACCACCCAATATTGGCCCCCCTCCAAATCACCAAAGGTTAAACTTCCATTTCCATCGGTTGTGCCTTCCCTAAGGAAGTTATTCTGATCGTCATAAAGGTTAAAAGTCCAATCCGGCAAGTAGTTTTCTCCATCATCTTTTTCCCCATCGCCATCTAGATCTTCAAATTTGTACACCTTTATCTGGCCATAGGGTGCATTTCCGAAGAACAGCTCTGCCCAGCCTCCATAGCTAACGGAGCTCGTCGTTTGCGTGATCGGCGTTGTGGAATAGTAACCAGCTAGAGGGACTTCTACCGCCGTAAAAGTTTTTGTTTGGTTGTAGGGGACAAAAACCCAGAAGGAAACCTTGCCATTTCCATCGGTTGTGCCGCTCCCGAGGAGGTTACTCTGACTGTCATAAAGATTAAAAGTCCAGCCCTGCAGGTAGTTTTCTCCATCATCTTTTTCCCCATCGCCATCAAGATCTTCGAACTTGTAAACGCAGATTTCAGCTAATTTGGCGTTTCCGAACTTCAGTTCTTTTTTCTCATCATAGCCAAGATTGACCGATTGGTTAGCTCCTCCGCTTGTAGTGACTGAGTAACCACTTTGCACTGTCTCGGTTACAGTGTAAATACCTGCTTTGAGATTGGGAAATTCTACCCAACCCGAGCTGTTGGTTGATCCACTGGCAACCACAGAATTGCTGCTATCGTATACGGTAAAAGCCCACCCTTGAAGGTAGGGTTCGCCGCTGCCGTCTTTGCTACCGTTGCCATTCTTATCCTCAAACTTCCACACTTTGATTTTGGAATATTTGGCGTTGCCAAAATTTGCCGTCCAAGACTTGGATTGTGTGCTGCCTGAATATGTCCATTGTTGGGTGAGGGGGGTTGTGTTATACCAGCCGGACTGAAGAGTTTCGGTTAGCGTATAAGTCCCCGTAGTGCAAGAAGGGTAAAAAGTCTTATTACCAGAAGTGTTCGTCGTACCTGACGAAGTTGAACCGTTGGGACGAGTGAGCGTAAAAGTCCAACCCGAAAGGTTTGGCTCGCCCGAGTCTTGAACGCCATTCCCATTTTTGTCTTCGAATTTATGGGCGGTAATTGTAAGGGTGCAACCGGTGTCAGTCTCTGCAAGCACCGGGCTAACCCAAAGCGTTCCCAAGATGAACGCAAACAGAAATGCTACCCCGCACACCTTTAAGATCATCGGGGAGCGCCTAGAGAATCGGAAATTCTCTCCACTTCTCATCATAACACCTCCTTTTATACAGATAAAAAGTTTATTGCGAGGATCTCCTGTTCGGTAGCCGGACGATCTTTGCCCCCTCAGACTCTTGGCTTTGCGTCCCCGTCTTGCGGCGGGTTTGCCTTTATCGTTTGTGGAGATATTGGATATGTTATATCCTGATTAACGTACAGTATAGCAGAATGTTTCTCAAAATGCAATAGTAAAAAAGTACCAATTTATACCTATATTATCCTTAATATGCCATTCTGGGGTTTGGTTCAACGGGAAAGGGTAAGACCTTTTCTACCGGTTGCGAGGGTATGGACGCTTGCGCTCCTGTGAGAGGACTAAGAGGGCAAATGGGGGCGTCCGCCGCTGATTTCAGCGCTACCAGTTTTTCACGCTCAAGCGTTCAGCACCGTCCGACCAGATCGAGCTGATGAACAATGAGCATTAATTCCCCCCTCTCGATCTGATTTATGCGTTGATCCAACCAGCTTCTTAGCAAGGTTGGTTCTACAAGCCCTTGTTCTCTCAACGCTTCGTCAATCATTTGCAGGAAATAGCGCAGAAAGCGATCTTCGCCGGGGAGATATTTCCCCTGAACGGGGTGAATAATCCAATCGGAAGCTCCAGCCCGTAAAAGGCTGCCACCTGCACGGCCGACAGCGGTCAGCAAGCGCCGACCACAGGTCGCACCGCTGCGGAGTTTCTCCCCCACAAAATGTTCTTGCATCGTGCGATGGTAGAGCGAAAGGATGGTTTCATCCAAGGAATGTTGTAAAGGGGGCTCGAAAACAGTTAGCCCGTCGAAGTTGATCGTGAAGTAAAAGACTCCCCCCTTCTTGAGGCAACTGAGCAGAGGGGGCAGCGTTTCATCGAGGTTAACTAAGTCCAGGAAGGCGTGGGCGATGAGCAAGTCATAGCTTTTTGGATGACTTGCGGTTGCCAACCAATGGTTTAGCTCTTCTGCGACAAACTGGACAGTCACTTCTCGGCTTTTGCCCGCGAGGGATAGCTTTTCGGAAGTTTGGTTGATGTGCAGTCCATTTTGTTCAGCCCAGCGGCTGAGGGCGTGGCGGGCTTCTGTTAAAAAAAGGGGTGAGGTGTCCAAGGCGGTGTAAGCGGCATAGTGCAGAAAATCCCACTCCAGCAGGCGTTGAACCATCGCGCCGGTGCCAGCGCCGATCTCCAAAACCTGCCAAGGGCAAGATTGACTGGCAAGGGGCATCGCTGTGACCAAGGCATTCCAAACAGTTGCGTTGAGGGAACGGTCGTCAATAGCCCTTTTTACCCGCAGGTAATCGATAAACGATTGTTCGTCCAAAGGATTCGCCCTTTCTACTCGGGTGTTTTCATTCTTTCCAAGAGTGCAAGGAAAAATTGGCGGATCTGGGCTGCGCTTTGCGCCCAAGTGGGGTGCCCTTCAAAGCGCCGGCGGGCGGCAATGCCCATCTCTGCCAAGCGCTTTCGGTCGTCATGGAGTTGTTGAAGACGGTTGACAAGGGCGGTGATGTCGCCAGGGTCAACGAGATAGCCTTCGACACCCTCTGAGATTAACTCAGCCGCTCCGCCTTGTCGCGCACCGATCACGGCCAATCCGTAGCGCATGCCATCCAAATAGGCAATGCCAAAACCTTCGTACGAAGATGGGACGACAAGGACATGCGCTTCACGCAATAGTCTTTGCAAGGTCTCCCGATCAACGTTGCCCCAAAAGCGCACGTTGTTTTGTAGGGTACTCTGATTGACCATATCTTGTAAACGGCGAGCATAGACGGGTTGGCGATGGGCGTCGCCAACCAAATCGAGCTGAAAGGGGAAGTCATCCATGCGCTGTAAGGCAGCTAGAAGCCAATGCGCTCCTTTACGAGGGATCAAGCTGCCGAGGAAAATCAATCTGAGACAGCGCTCGTCGCCGGCGCGGCGTTCGATTTCGGCTTCATCCACGCCGCCGGCGAGGTGATCCTTGCCCGGATAAGCGATCAGGGTAGGAATATCGTTTTCGTTTTCTGACCCTAACAGGGCTTTTACCGTGCGCTCGGTGGTTTGGCTGTTGCAAACAATGCCATGCAGGCTTTTCAGGAAGAATCTCTCAATCAAGAGATAGAGAGATTTTGCCCACCCCAGATCGGCCTCGCTACTACGCAGGTGGTGGACGATGCTGACCAGAGGGTAAGGAACCTTACGGCGTAAGAACCAATTGATTCCAAACAGGGAAGGGTGGTTTAACTCATCTTCGATCAGAAGGTCGATCTGCAAGTTAGAGAGCCTTCTTAACAGGCGAAAGGAAAGGTTATCTGATAAGTGAGCAGCGGTATTTCTCCACGGCAGAGAGATCAACTCGATCCTATCTCCCTGGGCTTGCAGATATTCAATCACTTTGTGGTTGTAGAGATAACCACCCGTTGGCTGGTCTAGCGAGCCATAAATGACGAAGCCAATCCGCATGAGGTAGGGTTATATTTCCAGCGTATAAGAAGCCCAGGCAATCTCATTTTCCCACAGTTTGACGGTTATCTGTTTCAAAGCAGGGGTTTGCAGGCGAACGCAGAGAGCTTCACAGAGCAGTTTGCAGAAGTGTTCCAAACTGGGGTTTAAGCCGCGAAAGGGGGGCAAGTCGTTTAGGGTGCGGTCGCGATATTGAGCGATCAGTTCTTCCAGAGCTTGTTCGACAGCAACGATGTCAACCAGATAGCCGTGTTGATCGAGCTCAGTGGCTTGCAGAACGATTTCGAGGCGGTAATGGTGAGAGTGCAGTTGATTTTCAGCTCCCCAATCGCCGCCGATAAGATAATGTTGGGCGATGAAATCCCGCTGGACACCGAGTTCAAACATCAGAGACCTCCCAGTGAAAAGTGAAGGAGCAGTGAGCTTATTATATCCCATGCGAAAGCCGAAACTCGCCAAAGGTGGGCAGATTTTATGTGCTGGAGCTAAGAGAGAGGTTAAAGCAGTTCCTCACCCGTATTGCTTTGTCTCCTCGATTAATGTGCTGCGGAGCGCCAAATGCGATACGCTGAGATGAACAGGATCGTCCCCAAGAAGATTTGCAGGAAAATGCTTGGCGTGTAGGGTAAAAGGCGGCTGCCAAGGTAGGCGCCGAGGATCGAACCCAACGCCATCCAGAAGATTAAGCCCAATTGCCTGCGCAGCTTGGTAAAGATTTCCTGTCGCGAGTAGCGCCAGATGCCCATCAAGATGGTCGGCAGGCTGACCAACAGGCTCAGACTGCCGGCAAGTTTGATCTCGATGCCAAACAGGAGCGCTAAGGTGGGAATCAGTAATTCGCCACCGGCTACACCGAGCAGACTGCTGACTAAACCAATCCCGAAGCCAGCTCCAATCCCCAACAATAGGCGCCCGACGGGTGAGAGCGGCAGTGGGTTTTGGGCAAACAGCCACTCGTGGGCGAAGAGTAAAGCACCGAGGAAAGCAAGCAGAAGAGCGATAATCCCCTTTAACTTCGCCGCGCTGGTTTTCCCAGCCAGATGCGCCCCATATGCCGAACCGCACAGAGACCCGATGAGCAGATTTAAAACAACTTGCCAATGCGAAAACCAAAGGGTGGCGCCTTGGAGAGGAAGACGAAAGAACAAGGAGAAGATGACCGTCACCAAGCTGACCAGCAAGTTAATCACCACGCTGAGCAGGATGGGAAGGTGAAACCAACTCACTAAGACGGGCAGGCGGAATTCCGCACCCCCCAATCCAATCAAGCCGCCCAGAACCCCCACCAACGCCCCCGAACCGAAGGCGAACAGGGGATATGTTTTGGCAGCCGGAAGTTGTCTCTCCTGCGGGTGGCTTTGCTCGGAGGCGGAATGGGGTGAGGGTCGCATATCCTTGCAGTATAGCATAAACCGCAGGAGTGGTCGCCCTTTTTAGAAAAGCCGCTATGACGAGCAAATGAAGGTCGGGTTGCGAGTATAATCCGCTCAGCGGTATGACATGAGCCGAATGGTGAGATTGGTGTGGGATGTCCTTATCGTGGAGGGCAAGATTCAAACGCCCTCACCCCTAACCCCTCTCCCACGGGGAGAGGGGGAAGCTCACTCACCCCTAACCCCTCTCCCACGGGGAGAGGGGGAAGCTCACTTGCCCCTAGCCCCTACCCCACGGGGAGAGGCGGCATTTCTCCCTTCTCCCTGTGGGAGAAGGGCCGGGGATGAGGGAGATTTGTTCGTGTTGTCCAACAAGGTTGCAATCGCCTCTGGGGAAGGCGCACGGTGGAGTGCTGCTATCTACATTCCTTCACAATCCTCTCTGAGCGGAGGAAGTCGGCGCATTATTTTTGTTCCCTTTGGCGAGGGGAGAGTGCCCTCACCCCCAACCCCTCTCCCATGGGGAGAGGGGGAAGCTCTTTCACCCCCAACCCCTCTCCCACGGGGAGAGGGGGAAGCTCCCTCACCCCCAACCCATCTCCCATGGGGAGAGGGGAGGTGGACTTCACCCCTGGCTATTCTCGCAGGCGGTGAGGGGGAGGGTCGCGCAGTTCGATGCCAAATATGAGCAGGTCGCCATTCCCCGTCAGGAAGAGTTGGCTTTCGCTCGGGTTTTTGTTCTTACTGGCTCTTTGGTACTGCCTGCCTGCGCTTCAAGCGCCGTTTTGGGGTAGTGGCGACGCATGGTCGAATTTACTGCCAATTGTCCATTACCGCTACTCGATCTTGGAAGAACATCGCTTGCCGCTCTATACGCACTTATGGTATGGCGGTCGTTATCAGTGGCAGAATCCGTTGTGGAATTTCCTCTACCTGCCGGCGACCCTCGTATGGTTGGTTTTGCCCCTCGATGTGGGCACTCGAATGGTGTATCTAGCACATTTGTGTTTCACCCTGCTGGCTGCTTACTTACTGGCGAAACACTACTTGGAAGGGGAAGCGGCTAGAGTGTCCATGGCGATATTACTGACGGCGCCGGT
Organism: uncultured Anaerolineae bacterium; assembly: GCA_937129505.1. Lineage (GTDB taxonomy): Bacteria > Chloroflexota > Anaerolineae > Anaerolineales > UBA4823 > NAK19. Next base: position 6,304 of record CAKZNJ010000407.1, read on the forward strand.
TCTCTCGGCTTATTTGCCAGCTCATACCGAGAAAATTCTCTCGTGGGGATGGATTTTATTGGCACTCTATTTTTTCCTCCATTCTTCCCTGCCTACACTGTGGCGCGGCTTCTTGAGCGGTTTGAGCGTGGGGGTGATTCCCTTGACAGGGTCGAATTACTATGCTTTTTACAGCATAATCTTGATGAGCTGTTTGTTGCTCAGCAGGGGGGA
>CAKZNJ010000408.1 GCA_937129505.1 uncultured Anaerolineae bacterium
AATTATTTTGGGTTCAAAAATTGACCTGCATCTTAGAATTGGTGATGCCACAAACAAACACCATTAACAAATAGGCACCCAAGGCTTGGATGTCCTCTTTCCAAGTCTTGGGTAGCCTATAATAATCGAAGAATCCAAAACGAGCCGTTACTTGCGCAGGATGCTATCTTTTTCGCCGTCTGCTAATCATCGTCCTCATCATCGAGAACAGTGAAGCCGATTTTCACCGTCACTTGCCATTGGCCAACGTGGTCTTCATCAATGCGGCCGCGAATCTCCACCACTTCCAACCACTTCATCTCTCGCACAGTTTTCGCCGCCCTTTTAATTGCATTTTGGACAGCATCATCAATGCCAACAGGCGAGGTGCCAGTGATTTCAATCATTTTATATACAGGGTTAGACATCTTAACTCCTCTCTGGAAAATAAGGTAGTTAAGCACATTGTACTCGAAAACTAACCCGAAGACGAATACAAATTACACAACTTGAGGAGTTAGCTATATAAAAGCAGATGCCCGGGTGAGGGGGGCACCCGGACATCTGCTATATAAATATAACATAAAACTCAAAAAAAATCAATGGTTAATTTAATCTTTTAACCTCTCAGTAATTCTCAATTTGGCCCGAAACGGTCTCGAGCATTTCTGAAAATTATTCGAAACTTGCTGCGAAAAGCCCAGGGACATTGCCTCATCAATCTTTACTGAAAATTGCTGGTGATTTCTCCAGAATCATTTTCTCATCGAAAAATTCCTTGTGTAAAATGGTACTTATTGGTAAAATCCTAAATTAGGTACTCCCATTCGATGGATTGTGTTGCTTCGGGAGTTGTTCTCACGATATAAATTTCACAGTTTTCGAAAGGAGGTGCAATAAAAGCAACATCCCTCAAATCCTTTTTCAACCAAAATTCAGACCAGCTAACTAAATTATCCTTGGAGGAGCTTGAAGATGTCAAAAAGATTTCTATTCATCATTAGTATCTTAATTGCAATCAGCCTAACCTTAGGTGCCTGCGCTCAACCAAAGCCGCAGACAGTTAAAATCGCTATCCTTGCGCCCCTGAGCGGTGCAGTACCGACTTTCGGTGTCTCCACTCGCGACGGTGCCCTATTAGCCATTGAGGAATGGAATGCAAAAGGCGGCGTATTAGGCAGCAAGATCGAAGCAGTTGTAGAAGATAGCCAATGCGAAGCCGACCCGGCGGTAAACGCAGCCAACAAGGTCATCAACCAAGATGGTGTCAAGTATATCGTTGGTGAGGTTTGTTCAAAGGCTTCTATCCCCGTGTCTGAAATCGCCGAAGAAAAGGGTGTCGTTCAAATCAGCCCCACCTCCACCAACCCCAACGTCACCTTGAAGTCAGATGGGAGCACAAAACAATATGTCTTCCGCGCTTGCTTCATCGACCCATTCCAAGGCTTGGTTGGTGCTTCGTTTGCTTATAATGATCTCGGCGCTCGAACCGCATTCATCATGCTCGATCAAGGTAATGACTACGTTCGCGGTCTAGCCGAAAACTTCGAGCAAGCCTTCACTGAGAAAGGCGGCCAAATCGTCGGCAAAGAGACCTATACCTCTCAGGACTCTGACTTCTCGGCAATTCTCGCCAAAGTGGCAGAGACAAAACCCGATGTCGTTTATCTCCCCGATTACTACAATATTGTCAACCTTGTCACAGCTCAGGCGAAGGAGAAAGGTATTACCGCCACCTTCCTCGGTGGTGATGGTTGGGATTCGGCCGAATTAGATCGCGCCGCATCAGCCGGTGGCTATTTCACCAACCACTATTCCGAGCAAGACACCCGCCCAATTGTTCAAGCATGGGTGAAGAATTATCAAGCAAAATATGGCTCGGTACCAGACGCACTAGCCACCCTCGCTTACGATGCAACCAACCTCTTGCTGGCCGCTATTCAAAACGCCGGTGTCAACGATCCTGCTAAGGTCAAAGACGCAATGGCAAATATCACTTGGGAAGCCGTTTCTGGCACCATTAAATTTGACCAATATCACAACCCCATCAAATCGGCAGTGATTTTGCAAGTCAAAGACGGGCAGATTGTTTACGTCACCACCGTAGCTCCTTAATTCAAATGCATGGGGGGCGAGGTTTCGCCCCCCAATCCTGTCCCTCAGGAATAGAGAACATGAACAATGAGCAAAAGAGTTTTCTGCAGTGGCTTGTTCAAGGGAAGTGGATCGGAAAAGGGTTCCTAGCACTTTTAGCCGTAGCAATTATTTGGTGGGTTGGGGGAAAAGCTATGCAAAGTCCTTCTTTATTTTTTCAGCAAATTATTAATGGCTTTCAACTAGGTTTCGTTTATGCCCTTATCGCTCTGGGCTATACGATGGTATACGGAATTGTCCGATTGATTAACTTTGCCCATGGCGATGTCTTTATGTTCGGCTCGTTTGTCAGTTTCTTTGCTGTGGGACTCTTCCAACTTCACCTCTGGCCCTTGAGTGCTTTTCCAACTATCTCCCCCCCCCTTGCCATTATTATCGGAACGATTTCGGTCATTCTCCTTTCAATGGTCTCTTGCGCGATCTTAGCTGTCACCATTGAAAGGATTGCCTATAAACCCCTGCGCGATGCGCCAAGAATTTCGGCTCTGATTACTGCCATCGGCGTTTCCTTCTTCCTTGAGTATTTCGGTGCCTTACCATTTGTCTTTACCCCCAACTTTATCACATATAAGCGTCCATTTGACATCACGACTTGGTACATCAAAGATGGCGTTTATCGCCTAGAAGCTGGATCCGAAGTCCCAGCAGGAAGTGTGACATTCTCGAACATCCTGATTATCATCATCCTAGTCTCAATTATTTTATTAATAGGTCTAAATTATATCGTCCGAAGGACAAAAATCGGCAAAGCGATGCGTGCCACGGCCTACGATAAACCCACCTCCCGCCTCATGGGCATTAATGTCGATGGGGTTATATCAACAACCTTTGCCATTGGCGCATCGCTAGCAGGAGCTGCTGGGGTTCTTTACGCAACGGCATATGGCCAAGTCGTCTTTTGGATGGGCATCATCCCTGGTTTGAAAGCCTTTATTGCAGCCGTTTTAGGTGGAATAGGTAGTATTCCGGGAGCTTTTGTCGGTGCTCTGATTATGGGTCAGGCTGAAGTGCTCTCAGCAGGGTACATCTCGACTCCCATGCGAGATGCTGTAGCCTTCACCATATTGATTCTCGTCTTGCTCATCCGACCCACCGGTATCTTCGGTGAACCTGAGCGAGAGAAGGCTTAAGGCAGGAGGCAATCCATGAAATTTGATCGATACACGCTCGGTTTTTGGATTGTGCTCATCGGCCTGATTATCTTAGTTCAGGTACTGGTTAGTCTCGGAATTTTAAGCCCCTTCTGGGAAACCTTGCTCAAGATCGGCGCTGTAATGTCGATCGTCAGCCTTGGCTTAAACCTGATCTATGGTTTTAACGGTCAATTCTCTCTGGGACAATGGGGATTCTATGCCATTGGCGCCTATGCCGCAGCAGATGTAACCTATCGCTGGACACAAATGAACAACGCTTCGGGGCTCATGGTTTTGCTCTCCGTTGTTGTCCTCGTTGGAATCGCGTTTTTCCTAACAGCCAGGCTTGTCTCTCGCGTGCGTGGCTTAGACCCGCTATCCGCCTTTGCCCTGTATATTCTATCCGTGTTGATTGCCGCCATCATCGGCGTCCAAATCGGCAGGGCAACAATTATGCCGGTAACCCAAGCTTTAGCCGCCCTTCCCCCTAATCTATCCCTTCAAATTGTGTACCTCATTGCCGTGTTACTGGGAGCATGTTTAGCTGCCGAGGTCAGCTACTTGTTTGGTTTACCAGTTTTGACTTTAGGTTCGGACTACTTTGGGATCGCCACCTTGGGCTTCACCATCATCGTCAAAGTCCTCTTAGATAACTCCGACACGCTTCTTGGCTTTGAAGAAATGAAAGGGGCGCGAGGGATGGTAGGTATCCCTAAGACAACCTCTTGGCTATGGGTGGCACTCTTTCTGATCGTGGTGATTATTGTTATTCGCAATCTGCTTCACTCAAGTCATGGCAGAGCGATTATCTCCGTCCGCGAAGACGAAATCGCCGCCAAGGCAATGGGGATCGATGTCGGTCAGCAAAAGACGATCGCCTTTGTCTTGGGCAGTTTCTTAGCCGGGTTGGCAGGAGGTTTATACGCTCATATCAACGGCTTTTTGCATCCGAACACCTTCAACTTCATTAAATCGTTCGATCCGATGATTATTGTGGTATTTGGTGGGTTGGGCAGCGTATCTGGCACAATCGTTGCTGCATTTACCTGGGCACTGGTTTTAGAGGGGTTCCTGCGCATCCTACTTCCAACAGGGTTCGAAACCTGGCGGTTTGTCGTATACCCACTGCTCCTGTTGGTCATGATGTTACTACGGCCGCAGGGTCTTTTTGGTGGCTTCGAGTTTCCCTACTTGCGTCAACTGTTACCCAAACCCTATGTCCCAAAAACTGAGGAACAGATTTCGCTTGTACACGCCATAGAAGAAGCCCCGGAAGGAGATTAGGCAATGACAACCATCACATCCACTAGCTCTCCAATTGAGACCAAAACACCCATTGACAAACCCTTGCTGGAGATTCAGGGGCTCACCAAAGAGTTCGGCGGTTTGAAGGCTGTCAACAACTTTGATATTTCCATCTACAAGGGAGAATTGGTCGGCTTGATCGGCCCCAACGGAGCTGGTAAAACGACCGTGTTCAACTTAATCACCGGCATCTACAGCGCAACGCAAGGTTCGATTAAGTATAAAGACACCCAATTAGTCGGTTTACAACCCCATGAAATTACCCGCTTAGGGATTGCCCGCACCTTTCAGAACATCCGTCTCTTTCCCTCCTTGACTGTGTTGGATAATGTGCGCATTGCCTATCATACACACGCTGGCTATGGTATGTTTGATTCTATCCTCCGTAACCGCCATTACCAAAAGGCTGAAAAAGAACTCACCGAAAAAGCACAAGAGTTCCTCAGCGTCTTCAATTTACACACCCGTCAGGGAGTTATCGCCAAGAACTTACCATACGGTGAACAACGCCGACTTGAAATTGCACGGGCTCTGGCTGCATCTCCTGAATTGTTGCTGCTAGATGAACCGGCGGCCGGAATGAATCCCAAAGAGGTAGCCTCCTTGATGGACTTAATTCATTTTATTCGCGAACGATTTAATTTGACTATCCTACTCATCGAACACCAGATGAGAGTAGTCATGGGGATTTGTGAGCGAATCACGGTGATGGATTTCGGGGAGGTGATCGCACGAGGCACCCCGCAGGAAATCCAAAACAACGAGAAAGTGATCGAAGCCTATCTGGGTCGAGGTGCTGCTGCCTTATCCCAAAAACTCCAGGAGAAACGTAGTCATGTTACTGGAAGTTAATGACCTCAACGTCTATTACGGCGCTATTCACGCCTTGCAAGGAATCAGTTTTCACCTTGATGAAGGGGAAATTGTCACGTTGATCGGCGCAAATGGGGCTGGAAAATCAACGACCCTTAACACCATCTCAGGTATTCTCCGTCCGCGGAGTGGTCAGGTTCTCTTTAAGGGAAATGATATAACCTTTACTCCCGCAGAAGAGATCGTCCGGTTGGGGGTATGCCAAGCTCCCGAAGGGAGAAAAATATTTGCCACTCTCACGGTGATGGAAAACCTCGAGATGGGGGCTTATACCCAAAATGACAAGCAAGAGATTCAGAAGAACCTTGAACGTGTCTTCCGTAGTTTTCCGCGCCTAAAAGAACGACAAAATCAACTGGGAGGCACCCTTTCGGGCGGTGAACAGCAAATGCTTGCCATCGGCCGCGCATTAATGTCACGACCTCAATTATTGTTGTTGGACGAACCCTCGATGGGCCTCTCACCAATCTTGGTCGAAGAGATTTTCAACATTATCCAAGAAATCAACGCTCAAGGGACAAGCATTCTGCTGGTTGAACAAAATGCGCAAATGGCTCTCTCGGTCGCCCACCGCGGCTACGTTTTGGAAACGGGGAAGATTGTTTTGGAAGGCAACTCGAATGATCTCCTCAATAATCCAATGGTCGCCAAGGCATACCTTGGAGCCCATTAAGGAATAAATCTAAACGGGTCTTTTTTGCGAACAAGAAGCAAAAGACATCAGGGCTGCCTCGTTTTTAAGGCAGCCCTTCGTGATAGTGGGGCAGAATTCATTGGAGACGATGATAGTTTAAGTTGTTATCATCGAGCGGATGTCTGGTTTATCCAGGCGCAATAGGATCCACCCCGATAAAATCATCGCAATTGCGGTGAAAAGGATCAGTTCCATATTCCAGTTGCCTTGCGGGGTTTTGGCGGCTGGATAAAACATCATAAAACGGACAATAATATTTAGCCCTTGAACAAAAATGCTCATTGTCAGCGCCCAAAGACGCTTGCGCCACAAACCATAACCAAGCAAGCCAAAGAAAAGTAGCACGACAACTACAACACCAAGACCACTAAGAAGTGTACGAGGGGGATAGAGGAGGATGGGGATAAATTGCAGAATAATTATGGCAAGAAAGGTGTTTTTAGCTGACATTATCTCTCTCCGCTTCAAGATATATCAGAATTCTACCTTTTGACGTTCAGGCTGTCAATCAAATTGCCGTAACTGCCCATAGCTTGCTGAATTATAAACGGTCAAAGACGGCAACCCTCGGTGTGGCGGATGAAGATGTTCGCCCTGCCAATGACCTATGGAGCGAAAGCGGCGCCTTCATCGAGTCATATCCAAGGAGCATCAGCCACATACCACGCCGTGTCATTCCGAACGAACGCCGCGACCTCTCTCCATGTCATTCCGAACAAGCGGTAGCGACTGAGGAATCTAAAATCTCAATTCCGAATCCAATTAATGGGCTCAATCCACAAAAATAGTCGATATAATTAGCCCTATGACCTCAAAAGCTATCACTCGCCGCGACTTCCTCCAAATTTGTCTGCTCAGTCTGGGCAGTTTCGCTTTTTCTCCCTTCAGCCGCCATTTCCAAGAAACAGGATTTGGAAAACTAGGGCGAATCGCCACGCGGGAACTGGACTTATATAGCCAACCCCGTGACGACAGCCAAATCATCGGTAAACGCTATCGCGATCAGTTGGTGCATATTTACGAAGAGGTAACCTCACCCAAAGGACCTGCACACAACCCCATCTGGTACCGGGTATGGGGTGGCTATCTGCATTCCGCGCATGTGCAAAAAGTCCGCGTCCAATACAACGAACCCCTTAGCAAAGTACCCGAATATGGACAGCTTTGCGAAGTAACCGTCCCTTATACCCCCGCCTATGAGTACAAAAACGGCTGGAAAAAATGGGACTCTTATCCGCTATATTATGAGACTCTCCATTGGGTGACTGATGTCGTCGAAGGACCCGACCGTCAACCATGGTATCAAATCAGCTCGGAGTTGACCACATATCTGGTTTATTACGTTCCAGCAATTCACCTGCGCCTCATCCCTGACGAAGAATATTCGCCTCTTTCACCCGATGTCCCAGCGCACAAAAAACTGGTCGAGGTTGAGATTCGAACGCAGACTTTGCGCGCCTATGAAGACGGTCAAATGGTCTTCTCCTGCCGAGTTTCAACCGGAATCCCCCATCTCAATCCTACCCGGCAGGGAATTCCGACCGAAACACCCAAAGGCGAATTTCGAATTTTTTCCAAGATGCCCAACAAGCACATGGGAAGCGTCACGGGCAATCCTGATGCGGAAGAACGGGGCGGTTTTTCCCTACCCGGCGTACCATGGACTTGTTTTTTTGTCGAGACCGGCGTCGCTTTTCATGGCACCTATTGGCACAACAATTTTGGGGTCTGGATGAGCCATGGCTGCGTGAACATGCGCAATGAAGATGCCAAATGGCTGTTCCGCTGGACGACCCCCCTTTATGAGCTACCGATTCAGTCGCGCCGCGATTGGGAGCGGCGCGGCTTCGGCACTCGCGTGATCGTGAAGTAAGGTTTTACGGTGTACTCGTAGCCGTCGGGTTGTCATGCGAATCGCTGCCGTGACCATGCCCGCTCTCTGGTTGCATTTCCATCCCACCTGCCTTGACGGTCACTTGAACCGGGATATCTGGATGTGACTTGAACTTCAACACCATTTCAGATCTCTCTTTAGCCCAAGTACCATAATATGATAACCACCCGGTTCTAAAAGAAACTCACCTCTCGCCGGCAAAGGAAAGGAGTCTTGCTTGAGCATCACCATCACCCCCTGATCATTTACTTCGCTTTTGTGCAATTCCACGACATTGGCAACATCCGTCAGGGCAGCAACTAACTCATCCGCCTGATCAGAATGGTTTTTAACCGCCATATATACGGCACCATTGCCGTCTTTGATTGCCGGTCGCGCCCAAATCTCTATGGCTTCGATGCCCGTCATTTTCGACTGACAGGCAGATAAAAATAACCCTACACTCAGTGTTGCGATTAAGATTTTCCAAGATGTCTTCATTGTAGTCTCCTTGATTTTAGAAATAATCCATCACGGTTCAGAGATGCCCTTCCCTCAAGACACCAATCGCCGTGTTCATATCTACAACCCGGCCTCCAAAACCTTTCTGAAACCCCTTTGCCTCTTGCTCCGAAGCAAAGGCGAGCACACTTGGCGAACAGCAAATCGTCAACTGATGCTCAATCAGGTAAGAAGCATTGAAAGCGCTCACAATATAGCCATGCAAAAAGTCGGTTGCAAAGGTTTGCCAAATGTCGTCCCTGTGGCTGAAGGCGATCAACCCGCAATGAGGGCAACAGAGATGTATTTTTCTCCCTTCCTTAGTTATCAAAAGAAAAGCATTTTGCTCCTTGATCCTTTGATTGCACATGTGGCAGACCGAGGCATCATCACCTTTGAGTTTTGAGGTGGCAAAGACTTTGCTATGCTGTTTGAGAATTAACCCCGATTGCTGGAGGACATCCAAATCCCGGTGAATCGTCATCTTCGAGACAGCTAATTCATCTGCCAATTGGGTGACAGTGAGCACTTCTTCTTGGGACAGTCTTTCGAGGATATGTTTTTGACGGTAATTCAGCATAGACCACTTGACGTTTTGTGATACATCACATGATTTCACAAATTATAACATTTTCGACATACTTTATCAAGAATATAATGTCAAGATGGTTTTATTTTACCCATCCCCAATCACTGAGAAGACGATATCTTACCTTTTTCATGCCAGCCGAGCTTTGTGGAGCAAAGGACTAAGGTGAAAGCTATCGTCGAAATAGCTCTCCTTTTACTAGCATAAGCATAACAATTTGAAATTTCCCCCTCGAAAAAAGGGATTTCAGCGATCGGCCAATTCGAGCAATTTGCGGAGCGCTTTTTGTTGTTTCGGTT
>CAKZNJ010000409.1 GCA_937129505.1 uncultured Anaerolineae bacterium
AATCCCTCAAGCTTCGGCGCTCATTCAAAAAACTTACGCCCTATCAGAGCCACCGGTCATCGAACTCTTTCCCCGCTGGCTACCTTTCCTCCCCTGGTTGCCAATGCGAATTGAAGTCATTATAGAGAAATGAGAATCCTTGCTGTAGATCCTGGACAAAGGCGGATTGGAATCGCAATCAGCGATCCATCAGCGAAAGTAGCCTTTCCGCTCACGGTTATCAATCACCGCTCCAAAGAAGCAGATGCCCAAAACATTATCGCTCTGGCGGAGCAGCATCAAGTCGGTTTAATTCTTATTGGGGAAGCTTTAGGAATCGATCAGCAGCCAACCTTGCAGAGCAGACGTGCAGAAAACCTTGCTCAAGCAATCCGATCCCGCAGCTCAATCCCGGTAGTCTTAGCAGATGAATTCGAAACCACCCAAACCGCCTTGAACGCCCGCCGGGAAATGGGGGCAACCCCCAAGAAACGTCAGAAAAATTTAGACGCCATGGCTGCTGTGGTGCTTTTGCAAGCGTACCTTGAAAACCTCACCGCGCCATATCATGAATAAGTCAAAAATTTCTCTAACCTGCATCGGTTTTACCCTATTGGTCGCCCTGTTTCTACTGGCTATGGCGACAGGGTTTCTTGGGCTGCTCATTGTGAAAGAAGAGGTCGAGACAGCGTTTGGAAAACCGCATCACTCCCTTAGCTATACCCAATCTCTCTATTTCCAAATTGTTCTTTATGCCCAAAAAGAAGCACTATCCACCCCCGTAAATCCCGCCGCCCAAGCTCAACCTTTTTTAATTTCATCTAACGAACCGACTCATCTCATTTTTGAAAGATTAGTTCAACAGGGTCTAATTGTGGACACCAGCTCTATGCAAATCCTGATGCAATATCTTGGATATGACACTCAAATTCTAGCTGGCGAGCACCTCCTTAGCGCTGCGATGAGTCCCTACCAGATCGCAAAAGCTCTAACTGACCCGACAAACTTGCTAATTCAATTCAATTTGTTGGCAGGTTGGAGAAACGAAGAGGTTGCTGCCGCCTTGGCAGCTTCTGGTTTGGACTTCACAGCTCAAGAGTTTTTCACTGCTGCGAACCAACCTTTGCATAGTTATCTCCCTCATCGAAGCTATTCGGATAAGATCAACAGCCTTCAAGGCTTTCTTATGCCGGGCTCCTACCGCATCCAAAAAACTGCCTCCCCTACCGATCTACTCCATCTTTTTACCCAGAATTTTGACTCTCGATTTACGCCAGAACTAGAACAAAAAATCGAGGACAAGGGACTAACCTCTTATGAAGGCATTATTTTAGCTTCCATTGTACAGCGAGAAGGGGTTCTTGAAGAAGAAATGCCGTTGATTGCCTCGGTTTTCATAAACCGATTGCGCAACCAAATGAAACTCGATTCTGACCCTACGGTTCAGTTTGCACTCGGCTATAACGATACCCAAAAAACCTGGTGGACCAACCCGCTCAACACAGCTGATTTTGCTATCGATTCTCCTTACAACACCTATCTTTACAGCGGTTTACCGCCAACGCCGATATGCAATCCCAGCTTAGCTGCCATCATGGCTGTGGCAGAGGCGCCTCAAAGCGATTACTTTTATTTCCGAGCTGCGTGCGATGGCAGCGGCCGTCATATTTTTTCAAAAACATACGCCGAGCATCTAGATAATGCCTGTCCTTAATCAAAAAGCTCATGGAGGCAATAATATCTCTCCATGAGCTGGAAACAAAACCGAAGCAGGTGGGCTAAGCTGGTGCTAATTCCTGCATTTTTGCCCGAATCACATTGCCCAACCGATAGATACCTTCTTCAATTTTCTCAGGAGTTGCGTTTGAAAAATTCAGTCGCATAGTATTGTGACCGCCTCCGCCGGGGTAAAAACTTTCTCCGGGAACGAAAGCCACTTTCTGTTCAATCGCTGTTTTCAACACATCTTTTGAGTTGAGGTATTCCGGCATCGTTCCCCAGAGGAACAAGCCACCTTCGGGTTGAGTCCAGTCCACCTCTGGAGGGAAATAGCGGTCCATGGCAGAGAGCATGACATCACGACGCTCGCGATAAACCTGACGGATGATTTTGACATGTTCATCAAGAAAACCGCCTTTGGAGACCTCATGGGCGACTAATTGGTTGAAGGTAGCGGTATGCAAGTCTTCCCCTTGAG
>CAKZNJ010000410.1 GCA_937129505.1 uncultured Anaerolineae bacterium
AGAAGCGCACCGAGCAACGGGTGGAAGAACTTGCCCAAGCACAGAAGCGCACCGAGCAACGGGTGGAAGAACTTGCCGAAGCGCAGCGTGGACTGGGAATAGCAGTAGGAGCTTTACAGCGAGTCGTTGGTGCGACAGTGGAAGAGGAAGCCGCTGGCGTTGTGGAAGTTATTTTGCGCCGCAAAGGTTATCGCATTTTGCAACCTGCCTTTTCGCTGGCACTGGATGGAGAAATAGATGTGGTGTTACCCGTGGAAGATCCCAGTGGACGAAAAGTCTGGGCAGTGGTGGAAGCCAAGGCGCGTCTCTCTCAACGTGATATTCACGCCTGGTCACAGCGGATGCGATCACCGGCTTGGCATCAACAACTAACCGAAAAAGGCTGCGTGGGCCCGTATCTGGTGTATGCTTACGGCATCCGCACCGACTTGAGTGCTCAGGAGACGGCTCAGAAGGAAGGGATTGGGTTGCTCAAGAGCGACGGGGAGATTCTCGCCCCCCAAGCTTTGGTTGAGGCACAGACACCACCAAGTCCAGGGTAAAAGATGGTTGTTTAAAAAGTAAGCGGGCGGTTATAAAAACCGCCCGCTTATTTGATTTTTTGGTCTTAACTAGTTCTTGCTCTTGATGTCGGAAACCTTCCCCTCGATCATCTTCGTGCCTTCGCTCTTGACGGCGATGCGCTTGGGTTTGGCTTCCTCCGCTTTGGGCAGATGCAGTTTCAGTACACCAGCTTCGTATCGAGCTTCAATTTCATCCGCTTTAACCGTGCTGGGCAAGGTAATGCTGCGGCAGAAGCTGCCATAGCGCCGTTCACGCAGATGATAGCGGCCTTTCTTGCTTTCCTCTTCAGACTTTACTTCGCCTTTGATGGTCAAGGTGTTGCCGCTGTAGGTGATTTCTAGATCATCTGGATTCATGCCCGGCAAAGAGGCTTCCACAACGTATTCATCATCATTTTCAACTACATCCAATGGCAGTTCCCACTCAAAGCGGGTGTCCAAATCCCAGCCGGCAAAGGCGGAGTCGAAAAGACGATCCATCATGCTGCGGATGTTCATCAATTCACGGAAAGGATCCCGACGCATAATCTGGAACATACGCCACCTCCTTTGAACGAGATTTTATCTTTATCCTGCCCGTAAATTTAAAGGGGAAATGTTAGAATAAAATTGGAGATGCGTTGGTAAAGTGTAAAAAATTTCTCTAGCTGATTCCTTCAAATAGGTCGCGTTCCAAAACGTTAGATTGAGAGGGGGGATATGCGCGTAGGTAATAATCCGAGCTGGCAAAAATGCGGTTAAACCAACGGGCGATAGGATTGGACATCAATGCTCCATCAAGCTGGCTCTCATGACAGCGCGAGGCAGTGGATTTCTTTTGGTATGCGGAGCCGTAGCGAATACGGGCATGAATCGGGAAGTCACCCTCTTCAACTAAAGCGATCAAGTCGATATCACTGTTTTTACCAAAACGGCGTGGGTCTTTTCCAAACAGGCGCAAGATGCGAATGGCGGCTTTCAGGAATCCTTTGGGGATCAGGTGAAAATAGAGCTTGGCAGGTTGATAGGGCGATAAGCCGTCCACGAAGCGTTCATCGGCTGCCAGATAGAAAGCGTCAACGGTGGCGCGATGGATGGCAATGTGATCGGGATGCTTGTACCCGCCAATGGGGTCGAAAGTGACCAGCACCTGAGGGCAGATTTGACGGATGAGATGAGCGATTTTCTCCGCCACCTCGCGCTGGGGAGCGTTGATCAGGGCATTGGGATGGTGATTATCGGGCGAACCGGGCATCCCCGAGTCGCGATAATCCAGAAAATAGAGCTCCGTTAAGCCCAGTATCCCGGCTGCGCAGCGCAATTCGCTCTCCCGTCGCGCTGCAACCGAGTCAAAACCATCCAAGCAGTTCTCGTCCATTCCGCCTGCCTCGCCCCGCGTGGCGCAAATTAAGAAAGTTTGCACGCCGCGTTGGGCGTAGTAAGCTAAGGTGCCGCCCATCCCAAACGTTTCATCGTCTGGATGCGCTAAAACTGCCAGAAGTCTTCGGGAGTTTGTCGTTTGTGTCATCGTTTATGGTGGAAAGACAACCCCGTTGAGCTTCGTTTTCTTGCCTTGGGGTACTCAGCCGAGTTGTCTGACTAATAGATGGGTAACGAAGGGTCAACCTCGCGCGCCCAGGCGTTGATTCCACCTTTGAGGTTTTTGACTTTGCGGAAGCCAGCGCTTAGCAATACTTCCAACGCACGCGCAGAGCGGGTGCCGGCTTTGCAAAACAGGACGATATCTTCGGCGCTATCTAACTCCGAGAGCCGTCCAGCCAACTGACCGAGAGGAATTAACTGCGCTCCAGGAATTCGTGAGATTTCTAGCTCGTGAGGCTCCCGAACATCGATCAAGCGCAGGGGAATCCCATTTTTCAAGCGCTCTGCTAGTTCGCTGGCGGTGATGTCCCATTCTTTGCCCGCCGAACCCTCGTCATGGTCGTGGCCAGGCACACCGCAAAAGGCTTCGTAGTCAATCAGTTCGGTGATCTCTGGCTCGGCAGAGCAGATTTTGCATTTGGGGTTCTTTTTGAGGTTGACGAAATCGAAGGTCATATCCAAGGCGTTGTACAACAATAATCGCCCGATCAAGGACTCACCGATTCCAAGGATTAATTTCAGCGCTTCGGTGGCTTGAATCGTGCCAATGGTGCCGGGTAAGACCCCCAACACGCCGCCCTCAGCGCAAGAAGGAACCATGCCCGGCGGAGGCGGTTCCGGGAACAAGCAGCGATAACAAGGCCCCCGGCGAGCGTCGAAGACACTGGCTTGCCCTTCAAAACGGAAGATTGAGCCGTACACGTTGGGTTTACCCAGCAAGACACAGACATCGTTGCTAAGGTAACGGGTGGGGAAGTTATCCGTCCCATCGATAATCACATCGTAGTCAGCGGCGATGCGCATTGCGTTTTGGGATGTAAACGGCTCATTGTAAACCTCGACTTCGATGCCAGGGTTGAGATCGAGCATACGACGTCGTGCCGATTCGACCTTCAATTCCCCGATTGCTGCAGTGCCGTGAATCACTTGGCGTTGCAAGTTTGATTCATCCACCACATCGTAATCCACCAAACCAATGTGTCCAACTCCAGCTGCCGCTAGATACAGCGAGACAGGTGAGCCCAAACCGCCTGTGCCGATTACCAAGATCGAGGCAGCTTTGAGCTTGCGTTGTCCTTCTAAGCCCACTTCTGGGATTAGCAAGTGCCGTGAGTAGCGCAGGATTTCTTCATGGGAAAGAGTCGGGAGCATGATCGGAATTAACCTCCAGCGATGCTTGGGATGAGAAGAATGCGATCTCCTTCTCGAAGCGGGGTTGAGATTCCTTGTAAGTCGTTGATGTTATCTTCGCCGAGAAAAAGATTGACAAAGGGGCGCAGTTCACCGTTGTCGTTGAAAATATGAGTGCGCAAGGCAGGATACTGGTGAACAAGATTTTCTAAGACCTGCCCGACTGTCTCGCCCGCAATGTCGAGATCGCTTTGTCCATTTATATACGGTCTCAAGGGAGTGGGAATGCGAATTGTTGCCATACTATTCACCTCCAGTTTATTATAACATTTTGCGAATCTATCGCCGGGCGCTGTTCAGCAGGATGTTGGTGTCGGACAAAGTAAAGCGACATAGAGTACCTATAACAACGTAAACTTATTCTATGGATGAAGCCGTCTGCCCTAAAGGCGTCGAGCGCAGTGGTGAGGGCGATGAAGGAACAACCTGCAGCGTAATTTCATCGAAGCCAGAGCGGTCTGGGTGCAAGATCCATACTCGGTGGTTCTTGGATTTACCTTGCTCGACGGTAGTGATAAAGTAAATGAAGTAGGGCAGTGCCCATTGGCGATCGAACTCTGATGGGATATTGGGCGAATCGGGATGGGAGTGAAAGACACCGAGCACTTCTAACCCTGCTTGGACAGCTCGTTGCTCGGCCTGGACGTAATCTTGGGGGGTAATTAAGAAACGGTTGTGGCGCGCTTCAGCCTCGCGGGCGTTGGGAAGAGAGAGAATTGCCCGCACGATGCGCTGCTCGCCATCGAGGTCGCCAAATAGAAAGCCTGCGCCTTCCTCGGGATATGCTGCTTCCACGTGAGCGGAGAGCTGTTCGAGAACTTCGGTTGTTAGCACCACCGTCGTCATGCGCTTAACCTCCATCACTTTTTGCAGGAGAAGAGGGTTTCTCCTGAATGCCCCAGAGCACCTTATCGCTCAAGTACTTGTAACCGGCGTCAGGAAAGATGGTCACCACCGTGCCACTTTCGAGTCGCTCGGCGAGGCGGATGGCAGCCGCCGCAGCGGCGCCGGCAGAAATCCCGACAAACAAGCCTTCTTCGCGCCCTAGGCGACGGACCATCTGATACGCGTCCTCGGTTTCGATAGGGATTGTCTGGTTGATAACCGACTCGTCGAAAATACCCGGGCGGATCGCTGTTGGCATGTGCTTTAATCCCTCTAAACCATGGAAGGGGCTGTTGGGTTGTACAGC
>CAKZNJ010000411.1 GCA_937129505.1 uncultured Anaerolineae bacterium
ATCTTCAACTATGCCGATTACGGCGTTGCCCAACCGGGGTATGTCATTGTCGCTCATCAAGATACGGTAAACAATAACGCCGATCTGGTACAGCGCATGGTCAACGCCACCTTGGAGGCGGTTCAGGCTTGCTTGGATGATCGCGCAGCATGTGCTAAAGCCTTGGTTGACTACAACGCTCAGCTTGCCGATACCGAGACAATGGTGCGCAAGCAGTTGGATGTCTCATTAGATATCCTCTTCTCGCCCAACAACAAAAACAAATGTCTGGGCATGAACGTCCCCGAGGACTGGGCCGGTGTTCTAGAGCTCAAGAAGCAGTATCAGGGTCTTGAGACTGACATGACCGCTGATATGTTCTACACCAACCAATTCATCGCCTGCGCCCAATAGGCTTCTAAGAAAGGTGGCTGTTACCTGCAGGGTAACAGCCACCTCGCATCTCTTGACGGAGGTTGTTTTGAAGGACTTAATTCAGATTGAGGGAGTCAAGAAAATCTATCAGAGCAAGGTGGGTCCTATTCATGCTCTTGGTCCGATTGACCTGAACATCGGCGAAGGTGAGTTTGTTTCCATTGTGGGTCCTTCCGGATGTGGAAAGAGTACGCTGTTGTTGTTGGTGGGCGGGTTATTGGAGTACGAGTCTGGTAAAATCCACATCAATGGAAAGCTGGTCAATAAACCCCAGACAGATATCGGGATTGTCTTTCAAACTCCAGTCTTGGTCGATTGGCGAGATGTGCTGGGGAATGTTCTGCTCCAAATTGAAATGCGGGGATTGAAAAAAGAAGCCTACCTAGAGAAAGCGAAAAATCTGCTTCGTTCAGTTGGCTTAGCAGAGTTCGAGAAGCGTTACCCATTTGAATTGTCCGGTGGCATGCAGCAGCGGGCAGCTTTTTGCCGCGCCCTCATTCATGATCCGCCGTTGGTCTTAATGGATGAACCGCTGGGAGCTTTAGACGCCATTACGCGCGAACAGTTACGGGTGGATTTGGAGCAGCTCTGGCTTGTAACCAAGAAAACGGTCATTTTTGTCACCCACAGCATCCCCGAGTCGGTCCAGCTCTCTGATCGCGTGGTGGTATTCACCCCTCGGCCGGGTCAAATTGCCGAAGTCATTGAGATTGACTTGCCCAGGCCGCGCACGATTGCTGTGCGGGAAAGCTCCGCTTTTCAGCAATATGTCCATCAGCTCACCAGCATATTTATGAATTTCGGTATCTTACGCGATACGGTTATCTCTACAGATCAAAAATCGGTTGTTGGTGAAGAATAGTACGAAGAAAGGAGAGTATCCAATGCCCCTCAGTTGTGTAAATGGCAAAATTTTGCATGTTGATTTGACAAACAACAAAATATGGTTTGAAACCCCAGATGAGGCTTTCTATCGCAAATATGGGGGCGGCAGCGCAATGGGGTTATATTATATCTTGCAGGAAATGAAGCCAAAGGTCGACCCGCTTTCCCCAGACAATATCTTGACCCTCTTTCTGGGAGTCCCAACTGGCTTACCGATTTCGGGACAGTCACGCATGGTTGCCAATGCCAAATCCCCTCTGACCGGTGCCATAGGTGATACTCAATGTGGCGGTTTCTTTCCTGCTGAAATGAAATTCGCCGGTGTAGATGGGATTGTGGTGCGCGGCCGTTCGCCTAACCCTGTCTATCTTTGGATTCATGATGGCGAAGCAGAAATCCGCGATGCTTCGCACCTATGGGGCAAGACGACAGGAGAAGCGGAAGACACCCTCAAAGCCGAATTAGGCGATCCCAAGGTCGAAATTGCCCAAATTGGCCCCGCCGGCGAGAAAATGGTGCGCATGGCGGCGATCATGAATATGGTCAACCGTGCCAACGGGCGCACGGGGATGGGTGCCGTCATGGGCTCTAAGAATCTAAAAGCGATTGTCGTGCGTGGTTCACCGGCTCGCATCAAGGCCGCAGATGCCAAAAGGCTAACCGAGCTTTTCCGCGGCGGCACGAAACGAATCCCTGAGACCCCTGCTGTGGAATTTCTCCACATTCATGGCACGACCGGCGATGTCGCGGGTTGCCAAGCGGTTGGTCAGTTGCCGACGCGCAACTTCAACGAAGGCCAGTTTGAAGGTTATGAAAGCATCACCGGCGAGCTGATGACCGAGACCATCTTGGTGGAGCGCGATACCTGCTACTCCTGCACCGTGCGCTGCAAACGGGTGGTCGAAACCGAGTTCATGAACCGCAAAGTGTTGCCCCGTTTTGGCGGTCCTGAGTACGAAACAATGGCAACGCTGGGTTCATACTGTGCTGTGGATAATATGCATGCTGTTGCCTTGGGCAACCAGCTTTGCAATATCTATGGCCTTGACACCATCTCAACTGGGGCGACCATTGCCTTTGCCATGGAATGTTATGAAAATGGCTTGATCACCAAGGAGGATACGGGTGGTATTGAGCTGCGCTTTGGCAACGCCGAAGCAATGGTTACCATGGTGGAGCTGATCGGGAAGCGCGAAGGCTTTGGCAATGTCCTAGCCGAGGGCTCGGCGCGAGCAGCTAAAATCATCGGTAAAAATGCTGAAGATTATCTGATCACCGTCAAGGGGCAAGAAATGCCAGCTCACATGCCCCAATTCAAGCGCAGTCTGGGGTTGATATATGCGGTTAATCCCTTCGGCGCCGACCACATGTCGTCGGAACATGATCCATTCTATGAAGAAGGCAATGCTGATGAGATGGCGCAGCGCAACATGGCGCAGTTAGGACTTACCGAGCTGCAGCAACCCGGCAGCATCACCGCTGAAAAGGTGCGCATGGCTTACACCACCCAAAAGGTATTCTCGGCGCTTGACACCTTTGCCCTGTGTAGTTTCGTCTATGGTGTTGGCTGGCAATTATACAGCCCCTTGGAAACTGTCGAGATGATCAATGCTGCCACGGGTTGGGACATGACGCTTGAGGAGTTTTTGCAGGTTGGCGAACGGCGAATCAACATGATGCGGGCGTTCAACGCTCGAGAAGGTTTTACCGCTGATGACGATAAATTGACCAAGAAGTTCTTCCAACCCTTGAAGGGGACAGGCCCAACGGCCGGTGTGTATTACAAGCCTGAAGAATTTAACTTCATGAAGGAAACGTATTACCAATTGGCTGGTTGGGATGCTCAAAGCGGTAACCCAAGTCGCGAAAAGCTGGCTTCACTTGGCTTGGAGTGGGTTGAGTTATAGAAACCCTTTTAGCATCTGGCAAGGTTGTGCCAAGCTCGCCAAATTGCACTCCCGGCATTGGGACCACCCTTGCCCTCCCTAGGGGAAGGGAAGCACCTGCCGATTCTGCTCTCCTTCTGAACGGGCGAGGGGCTTTTTCAACTCCCCTCCCCCCTCGCCCGCAGGAGAAGTAGAAAAGAAGGCATCAATAAAGGTGATTGGATATTTTCCCCATGAAGTCCTACCCCGAACCCTACCACCGCGCTATCCAAGTTGCCAGTCAAAAGCTCTCGCGCCTAGTCGCGACCTATCCCGACCTAACACCTTCTTTCACCGAAAAGGGCAAATGGCGCTTGCAACAAGCAGGATGGACGAATTGGTGCGAGGGTTTTCTCGGTGGAGCTTTGTGGATGATTGCCCTGCTCACCGAGGAGCAACAATTCCGAGAATACGCTGAACATTACAGCCGATTGATCGAACCCCGCAAGACGGATCGAACCGTCCATGATCTGGGCTTTTTGTTTTTACCCACTTGGGGACGTTGGTATCAGTTAGACCCGAATCCCTCCGCCGGCGAGGTGCTGATCGAGGCTGGAAAAACCCTCGCTGAGCGTTATCAAGCCAAAGGCGGTTACCTCTGCTCTTTTCAAGGCGCGCATAGTCTATATGTTGACATTATGATGAATGTGCCGCTGGTCTTTGAGGCGGCCCGATTGAGCAGCGATGAACGCCTATTCCAAATCGCCCATCACCACTGTCTGACGACTCGCCGCTACCTTGTGCGTGGCGACTTCAGCACAGCCCATGAAGGCATTTTTGACCCCGAAAGCGGCCGCTTTATCCGCTATCAGACTCAGCAGGGTTGGCGTGATGATTCCACCTGGGCTCGCGGACATTGTTGGGCATTATATGGTTTTACCTTAGCCTATCGCTATAGTGGTGAGGGAGCCTTTTTGAGCACCGCTCAGGGCTTAGCCGATTATTATCTCCTCCATACACCTCTCCATGGCATTCCACCCAACGATTGGGATGAACCACAGCCTGCTTATCCAACTGAGAGCTCAGCGGCGGCTATAGCTGCCAGCGGCCTGTTGAGTTTAGCTGATTGCGTGGTGGACGCCGTGCGGACGAAGGTTTATCGCCAGACCGCTCAACAAATTTTAACCAGTTTGTGTTCTGACCAATTTTTAGCTATCGAGGAGGGCTGGGAAGGCATCTTACGCCACGGGATTTACCACCTGCCCGCCGCTGTAGGGGTGGATGAGAGTACAATATGGGGAGATTACTTTTTCCTCGAAGCGCTTTGGAAAGTGCTCTGTGGTGTGCCAAACACTTTCTAAGAA
>CAKZNJ010000412.1 GCA_937129505.1 uncultured Anaerolineae bacterium
TGCCAACCGCCCTAATCAATGACGTGCGGGCGATTGCTTATGGTGAGTGGCGGTTTGGAGCCGGAAAAGGGGTGCAAACGCTGGTCGTATTGGCATTAGGCACCGGCGTGGGCGGGGGTTTGGTGATCAATGGACAGTTGCACCTCGGCTTAGGCGGCAGTGCCGGGGAATTGGGGCATATCGTCTTAGACCCGGGTGGGCCTCGCTGCGGGTGTGGCAACAATGGTTGTCTGGAAATCTATGCCTCAGGCCCAGCCATTGCTTCGCTGGGGGTCAAGATGGTCGCCCAAGGGCTTGCCACGCGCATAGCAGATCTTTGCCAAGGGGACTATAACCGCATCACAGCGGCGCTGATCGCGCAGGCGGCGCAGGAAGGTGACCTGATTGCAAAGGAGATCTATGACCGGGCTGGACAGGCGTTGGGCAGAGTTGCGGCTACGCTGTGTGTAACCCTCAGCCCACAACGCATTGTACTGACGGGTGGGGTGGCGCGAGCGGGCGATCTGTTACTTCGTCCGATGCAAGAGACAATGCGCCGCTTGGTGCGGGTTATGCCTGTCGAGCAGGTTCAGGTGATGCTAGGCACTCTAGGCGATCAAGCAGGGGTGATTGGGGCGGCTTGCTTCGCCGCCCATGAGATGGGTTGAGTAGCTACAAGACGGTATTGGTACTTGGTTGCTGGTCAAGTTACCACAGAGAGCGCTGAATTTCCATCGGTTTCTCTCTGCGTTCTTTGCGTGCTCAGCGGTTATGTTCCTTATCTCGAATTAACATGTTATGCGTACGAAGTGAGTGAGACACCTTGCGAAAGATTTCTCAGTCGCTGCGCTCCTTCGAAATGACATGGGGCGGCGTTCGCTATCACTCGTTCGGAATCACACGGGGTGGAGGGCGCCAGCACTCGTTGAGAACGACAAAGGCTAAGGACTCTCACGCTCCAATATACTGCTGGTCTTTTCTGCTTGGGGGCTTCTCTCTATGTATAGGTCATTTTCTCATCAAATGACTCTCCGACGTTATGAGAAGGGTTCCAACGCTCAAAGTAGGATGTGCAAAAATTGTAAGAACTCTGTTAGAAACAGTTTTGCGGCTAAAATGGTGGGGAAATCGGATTAGAATTAGATAGATTCAAGGCTGAGATCTGCGCAGATTTACCTACATCAGAGAGATTATGACCATGAAGAAAAGATGGATTACGTTACTCGTTTTATTTGTGATTGCAGTCGGCGGCGTGATGGGTTTTCGGCAGTGGCAAATCAACCGCCAAGCCAATTCAGCCGCCGGCTTTCAAACCGAGACTGTGGCGCGGGGAGAGCTGGTCGCTACGGTTGGCGGAACTGGGACCGTTCACGCCAATCAAACTGCCATTCTCACCTGGCAGAGCAGCGGTACGGTTGAGTCAGTCAACGTTCAGGTGGGAGATCAGGTCAGTGTCGGTCAGGAGCTAGCCACCTTGAAGCGAGACTCCTTACCTCAAACCGTCATCCTTGCGCAAGCCGAGTTAACCGAAGCGCAGAAGGCATTGGAAGACCTCTATGTCAATGCCGAGACGGCGAAAACCAATGCGATGCAGGCTATTGCACGCTATGCCGATGCGGTGCGGGATGCTCAATATCAATTGGATAACTTTACCGTGCCGAGCAATCAAGCCGGTATGGATGCGATTGACGCCCTTGATCTCATGAAAAAGAATCTCGACGCAGCGCGAGAAGCCTTTGAGGCAGTGAAATATCGTCCGTTGGAGGACTCACTGCGGAAGAAGCTGAAAGAGAAACTGGACATAGCCCAAAGTGACTATAACGCTGCTGTGCGCCGACTTGAGTTAGAGTATAACTTGCAGGTGGCGATCTCGAATCTGGAGAAAGCTCGCCGAGATTATGAAAAGTGGAAAAACGGTCCTTCTGCTGAGGACATTGCCGCCATCGAAGCCCGCATTGCAGCCGCTCAGGCGACTTTGAATCTGGCTCACCTCACTGCCCCCTTCAGCGGCACAGTCACCGAAGTGCAGGTCAAACCCGGCGATCAGGTTAGCCCTGGAATGGTTGCCCTGCGCATTGATGACCTTTCTAGCTTGTTGGTGGATGTACGCATTTCGGAAGTGGACGTGAATCGCGTGCAGGTGGGACAAGAGGCGACCTTGAATTTCGATGCGATTCTCAATAAATCCTACCGCGGTAAAGTCAAGGAGGTCTCACCCGTGGGAACAATCACGCAAGGGGTGGTGGATTTCGTTGTGACGATCGAGCTGACCGATGCCGATCAGGATGTCAAAGCTGGTATGACTGCGGCGGTGAATATTGTCGTCAATCAACTGGCAGATGTGTTATTGGTACCGAACCGAGCCGTGCGCTTAATTCAGGGCGAACGAGTCGTGTATATTTTGCGCAATGGCCAAGCGGAAGCTGTTCCTATCGTTCTAGGTGCTTCCTCGGAAACCCATAGCGAAGTGATTGAAGGTGACTTACAAGTTGGCGATGCCGTCATCCTCAATCCACCAACTGTCTTTCAGCAGGATGGACCCCCGCCGTGGGTCAACCGCAATTGATTTTGTGAGAACAGCTTATGGCAGAGAACGACATTGTCATTGATGCTCGTAACTTGACCAAAGTTTATAAAATGGGCGAGGTCGAAGTTCACGCTCTCTGTGGTCTCTCTATGCAAGTGAGGCGTGGGGAGGTCGTAGCGATTATGGGCCCTTCGGGCTCGGGGAAATCCACTTTGATGAATATTATTGGCTGTCTCGATCGCCCCACTTCGGGGGAGTATATCTTGGACAGAAAACGGGTCTCAGATCTAAAAGATGACGAATTGGCCCGCATTCGCAACCAGAAAGTGGGCTTTGTCTTTCAAAGCTTTAACCTCCTGCCCCGTCAGACAGCGCTAGCAAATGTGGAGCTGCCCTTGCGCTACGCTGGTGGCAATGGCAATCGGCGGGAACGCGCCAAACAAGCTCTCGTTGCAGTGGGCTTGCAGGACCGCATCTACCACCGCCCCAATGAGCTATCGGGTGGACAACAACAACGTGTGGCGATTGCTCGTGCTCTGGTCAATAACCCAGCGATTGTTTTAGCAGATGAGCCAACGGGTAACTTGGACACGAAGTCGGGCGAGGAGATTATTCGCTTACTTTTGAACCTGAATCAAGAAAGAGGCGTCACGCTGATCATTGTCACCCATGATCCTGATGTGGCCGCTCATGCTCAGCGCATCATTCACATTCGCGATGGCAAGGTGGAGAGTGAGAAATGAACTTGGCTGCATCCTTTTTTGAAGCATTAGATAGCTTGGCAAGCAACAAACTGCGCTCCGGCTTGACGATCTTGGGTATCGTCATCGGCGTGGCGGCAGTGATCGCAATGATTTCGATCGGGCGGGGAGCGGAGAACTCGATTACTGGG
>CAKZNJ010000413.1 GCA_937129505.1 uncultured Anaerolineae bacterium
CAGAAAGTTGCAGTAGGCAAATGGTTGGGACAGACGCCTAAAATTATCATGTTCGATGAAGCCACTCAGGGCATTGATGTCGGCGCGAAACGAGACGTTTACACAATGGTGCGAAATCTCTCCGACACAGCCGGGGTAATTTTCTCCTCATCTGACGTAGATGAGGTCCTTGGCATAGCCGATCGTATACTTATCCTTCGTGATGGTCACATTGTTGCAGAATTCCTTTCTGACAATGTCGACAGACAAACTGTAATGCAAATCACCACGGGAACGCACATTTCCCAAAACGAACAGGAAATTTCCGCTTGAGGAGTACCAGGTATGTCAAATCCCGATCAAATCAAAGGTCTGGAAAAAGAGGCCGACCGTAAAGGGCCTTATCCGACCTTACTCAATTCGCCTCTACTTTCAGAACTATTTCTGCGCTACGGGTTGATCCTTACCCTGATCATCGTCTCTATTTTTTTCTCTATAAAGACGGAAGCTTTCGCATCTATTGACAACCTGCTCGATATTTTGCGCGCTGTATCCATCCTGACCATTGTAGCCCTTGGTGTGACGTTCTCGGTGGTTGTAAATGGTTTTGACGTCTCCGTCGGTGCAGTGACAGGCTTAGCCGTCATCCTTGCTCCTGCGCTAATGGTTATCTGGAAAATCCCATGGTATTTTGCTGTTCTCATTAGTCTTTCAGCCGGAGCAATTATCGGTTTCCTAAACTCTGTTTTGATCGTAAGGTTCCATATCCCCGATTTACTTGCCACACTTGGCATGCTTTATCTTGTTCAAGGTCTACAGATGAGCATAACCAAAGGGGATGCCGTCTACAAAGGCATGACCAATCCTTGGAGTCCTGATAGAGCGATAGCTGATGGGGTTATCTCGCCAACTTTTCTCAAATTTGGGCAAGGATTTATTTGGACTTCAGAAACCTTCCGAGGCATCCCTATTCCCGTCATTATCATGCTCTCAGTAGCAATCCTAGCCTTTATCTTTTTGGAACTGACCCGCTACGGTAGAGTGTTTTATGCGGTAGGTGGAAACAGTGAGGCAGCCCGCCTGGCAGGAATTAATGTCAACCTTATCCGAACACTAGCTTATATTATCAGTGCCATTCTTGCTACTACGGGTGGTCTGGTATTAGCAGCACGGATCGGTTCAGGTGCGGTAAAAGCAGGTGATCCATATCTACTCGACGGCGTGGCAGCTACCTATTTTGGATTTGCGGTACTCAATGCCCGCCGTCCAAATGTCTTCGGAACAGTATTGGGAGCTATTTTTGTTGGTGTGATGCTCAATGGCTTGACAATGATGAACATCCCCTGGTACATCCAGGACGTGATCAAGGGTTTGGTTCTCATTGTATCTCTCGGCTTAAGTTACTACACCACTCGACGATAACTCAAAACACTTAAGGAGTTTCCCATGAATCCTCCAGAAGCTCTAAATGAAAAAACTGTTATTGACTACATCAAGAGCACCCCTATTTTTTCAACTATTTTCGAAAATCAAGACAACTTAACAAGTGTGCATATTGCCGAAGGTAATGTCAACTTGATATTTAGGGTGAGTTCTCAATCTTCCCCTCTCGAAAAATCTGTAATCGTCAAACAAGCATTGCCTTATGCATGGCGATATCCTGATTATAAAATGCCTGTTGATCGCTCTCGCATTGAGTATGAAGTTTTAAGTATTGAAGCTCGCTACTGCCCTGAACAAGTGCCCACAATTTATCACTACGATAAAGAGAAACATATTCTCATTATTGAAGATTTGAACAAACATTTAGTGATGCGCGAGGGTTTGATGAAGCAAATTCGCTACCCTTCCGTTGCTAAACATATCGGCACATTCATGGCTCGAACATTGTTTTACACCAGCGATCTTTACCTTAGCTCGGGGGATAAGAAAGCCATGGTACCCCGCTTTATTAATCCTGTACTCTGCAAGGTTCAAGAAGATTTAGTATTTACGGATCCCTATATGGATCGTCCTAACAATCGTTGGAGCAAACTACTAGAACCGCAAGTAAGGCAAATTCACAACGATGACGAACTGCGCAGCGAGATCTTTCTCTTGAAAGAACTATATATGACCCACGCCCAAGCCCTTATTCACAACGACCTTCATACCGGTTCGATTATGCTAAATGAAGATGAAACAAAGGTTGTAGATCCAGAGTTCGCCTTTTTTGGACCGATTGCTCATGATGTCGGTTCATACCTCGCAAACCTCGCCCTCTCGTATGCCTCACAAGAATTCCATGCGAAGGATGATGCTTTGCGCGCCGAGTATCGTGCATGGCTGGCAAATTTGGTCAAAGAGACATGGCAAATCTTTGAGTCTGAGTTTCTTACATTGTGGGAAAACGAAGGAAACGGTGATTGGCCTTCGCCGCTGTTCCGCAAAAAATATATGCACCAACTGCTTCAAGAGACTCTGGGATTTGGCTCGGCTGAAATGATGCGCAGGTTAATCGGAATGGCTCATGTACATGACTTTTGGACAATTGATAACGCCGAAATGCGTGCAATTAGTGAGAGCATTGGTTTGAATATTGCCATCGCCTGGTTAAAAAATCGCCAAAACGTTAGCTCTATTGAACAAGCAGTTGAGATGATGACAGAGTCAATATCAAGTTACCCGTTTTAGAGACACTTTTTCTCCAACCCCCTTTGGAGAAGTGGAGGTGAAAAATGACCACCTTTCGAAGCATCGAATGGAAAAACAATGAATTACGCTTAATAGACCAGAGAAAACTTCCTAAAGAAACCGTCTATCTTGAATTCACCGACTACCACCAAGTGGCTGAAGCGATAAAATCTATGATTGTGCGCGGCGCTCCCGCGATTGGGACTGCCGCAGCATTTGGATTAGCTCTGGCATGTAATCAATCCACTGCAACCGATATCGAATCTATGAAGAAAGACTTAAGTGAAGCCGCTCAAGTCCTGCGTGCTTCTCGCCCCACAGCGGTGAATCTCTTTTGGGCAATCGATCGCGTTTTACGAAAAGTCGAGTTGGAAAAACCGATGGACACCCAAACATTACGGAGAATCGTTATTAATGAAGCTCATGCTATCGCTGAGGAAGATATCCATTCAAATAAGCAAATCGGATACAATGCTTTCCCTCTAATTCCAGACCCAGCAAAAATCTTACATCATTGTAATACAGGTAGTTTAGCCACCGTGGATTACGGTACCGCTCTTGGAATTATACGCATCGCTCACGAAAAAGGAAAACGTGTACATGCCTATCTTGATGAAACTCGCCCGCGGCTTCAAGGAGCAAGACTGTCTGCTTGGGAACTCAATCAACTAGGGATACCGCATACAGTAATTGTAGATGGTGCATCAGGTTATTTGATGAAAAAAGTGGGTATCGACCTCTGCGTTGTAGGAGCTGATCGCATTGCAGCAAACGGCGATACAGCAAACAAAATTGGGACTTATAATCTTGCAATCGTCGCAAAAGAACACGGGGTTCCTTTTTATGTTGCTGCGCCAACAAGTACAGTCGATCTGAGTATTCCCAACGGCGAGTATATTCCTATCGAGGAACGGCATCCCGAAGAGATAACCTTCGTAGGAAGCGAACAAGTCGTTCCGGATGGCTCACCTGTCCTCAACTACGCTTTTGACGTAACACCTGCTAAGTATATAACCGCAATTATCACAGAAGTGGGCATAGCCTACCCTCCATTTGAAGAGAGTTTAGCAGCACTCATGAAAAAAGCCCACGAGGGAGTAGCACGATGAGTGAGATAAGGGTTGAAACATGGCAAGAACGCACTAAGCGGGTAGCACAAGGAGTACGTCGTAGAGTTCTGGATTTTACGATTCGCAATAATGGGGGCTACTTAAGTCAATCATGTTCTTCGGCCGATATTTTAGCAACCTTATATGTCAAAATTATGCATATCGGGCCTAGCGAAGCTCCATTGATTCCCCCTCCTTTTCCAGGAACACCTAGTAAGCACAATCTAAACTATTTCACTGGCGCAGCGTACAACGGACCAAGAGAACCTCACTTAGATCGCTTCTATATCTCTCCAGTCCATTACGCCTTAGCATTGTATGCATTGCTCGTGGAACTAGGAAGAATGGCTCCTGAAGGTCTAGATATGTTCAACAAAGACGGTGGAACTGTGGAGATGATTGGAGCAGAGCACTCTCCTGGTCATGAAATTATGGCCGGCTCTCTAGGTCAAGCTTTAAGTCAGGTAATTGGCATTGCCCTAGCAAGACGCCAAAAAGGACATAATGGGCGGAATTGGGTTTTCATGTCCGATGGTGAATTTCAAATCGGTCAGACGTGGGAAGCAATTGAAACCCTATCTTTTTACAAGTTAGATACTGTTGGAGTCTATATTGATGCCAATGGTCAATCTGCCGACGGCATCATACAGACCGTGATGAACGTTGAACCTTTGGCTGAAAGGCTCAAAGCTTTCGGAGCCCGTGTGTATGAAGTTAATGGACATGATGTCGAAGCACTAGCCTCACCAGCAGAACATATTCCTGATGGACGGCCATTATTTGTTATCGCTCGAACCAATCCATGTCAAGGTATTCCACTTCTTGAGGAAAGGCGCCCAAAGCTGCACTACGTCCGCTTTAAAGATGAAAAAGAACGCCAACGATATCAAGATTTCCTAAACACGCTCTAGG
>CAKZNJ010000414.1 GCA_937129505.1 uncultured Anaerolineae bacterium
GTGCACTGCGCGCCGTTGCACCATAGGCGACAATCACAGTGTTGACGTCTTCAACATTCTCCTCTTTATAAAGGAGTATATCCTCCAAGTGATTGTTGATCTTGCGATGGACGCGTTCTAACCAGGGATCGATCTCATCCAATCTTTGGGTAGGATACCCCATCGGGTCATGGTACAAGCCAGTGATATGGTAACGGTAGCCCGATCCGAAGTTTGCCATGGGAGGCACATCGCCGACTGTATCCCCAAACGGCTTGTACCATTCAGGGGGTACATTCGTCCCCATGCGGTCGATTACTTGAATCTCTTCAAGGGGGGGAGATTCGAAACGTTCCCGCATGTGACCGATCACCTCATCTAGCAACAGGATCACCGGCGTTCGGTATTTTTCTGCCATGTTGAAAGCGGTAATTGTCAGCTCAAATGCCTCGGCTACCGAAGTGGGATACAACACAATGATCGGGTGATCCCCATGAGTTCCCCATCGCGCCTGCATGACATCCCCTTGGGAGGGGCTTGTTGGCTGGCCTGTGCTTGGTCCCAGACGCTGAACATTAACGATCACACAGGGGACTTCTGCCATGGCGGCATAGCCGATGTGCTCTTGCATTAGGGAGAAACCTGGCCCGCTCGTAGCCGTCATCGCCTTCATTCCTCCGACAGAGGCTCCGATACAAGCAGCCAAACTCGCAATTTCGTCTTCCATCTGAATAAAGATTCCCCCCAACTTTGGCAATTCTCTCGAAAGCATTTCCGCAATTTCAGTCGATGGGGTGATCGGATAGCCTGCGTAAAAACGGCATCCCGCAGCCAGTGCTCCCCAGCCAACCGCTTCATTCCCTTGCATCAACTGAACCACCATCCCCCACCTCCATCTATATCCGCATTAGTCTTCATCAATAGGTTTTACAACGATTGCTAAATCGGGACAGTGAGTATCACACCAGTGACATGCCGTGCAATTGTCCGGCGCTGCAACGTAAGGGGTTTCATCCTCACCCATTGCAAGGACACCCGTTGGGCAGAATTCAACACACAGACGACAACCTTTACACCATCTTGCGAAGATAATCACTCTTCCCCGTGGCTTTCTTTTGGTTGCCTCAGAAGTTTGCTCGCCAAGGACAGGGTTCTGATTTACGTCCATATCACCTCTCTTATAATATATTCGACAATCCTTCTCTATTTTATGGATGATTTGATAATTGCGAAAGCGACAAAACTCCTATTCTTGGCGGTACAAAAAGAACGTTTTGTGAAATTATTCTCAAAAAGTCAAGCTCTATTTTGAACTGTACCCAAGATTACCCCATGGCAAAATGGAGAAACAAAAATGACAGTATAAACACGCTTTTTTCGCATTATTTTATGCAATTTGCTTGACGCATTTTCCAGATTGTGCTAGTATGTGATTGAATGGTTTGATAAGGATCGGAATTTAGTAGGAATTGCGGTAAACCCCACAAGGAGACCAAAAAATGTCACAAAAAAGATCCGTTTATCTATTGATTGCAGTGTTGTTCGTCATTGCTTTGTCAGCATGTGTCCGTTCTGCCTCTCGAGCTCCGCAAGCGACGCCCACTTCGGAATTTCCCCTGCCTGGGTCTACTGAAGACGTATTAGGCCAATTATCTGCCTTCGCCACTCAAACTGCTATGGCGATCAGCGGTCCTTCAGCCACCCAAGAACCCGTAGAACCAACAACGGCTCTTTCGCCCGAAGCACCAACCGCCGAATCTCCTCAACCCACCGCTGTCCCTCCTTCTGCTAGCGAACCCCAACCGGCATCTCAATACACTCCTAAGCAACGGCCTATCCCCAAAAGCTATACGTTACGCAAGGGAGAACATCCCTATTGCATCGCTCGCCGCTTTGATGTCAACCCTATCACCATGCTTCAACTTAGCGGCCTGCCGACAAGCGGTACTTATCCACCCGGTACCGTCCTTAAAATCCCTCAATCTGGCTCGTTCCCGGGAGCTCGCTCTCTAAAGAAGCATCCCACCACCTATACTGTTCAGTCAGGTGATACCCTCTTCACCATCGCTTGTCAGTTTGGCGATGTCTGGCCTGAGGATATTGCCGAAGCAAACGGGCTTAAGTTAAATGCAAACCTCAAAGTAGGTCAGGAATTATATATCCCATAGCGATCACCTGCCCTTCTTAATTGGGATAGGAGTAACAATCTCTGTTACTCCTGTTCGTTTATATTTTCACTTGTTCATCGGTTAATAATATGCACCAAATCATCCATTCCCAAACAGTTTATTCAGGAAAAGTTTTCGAGGTCCGTGTCGACCATCTTCAGCTCGATTCGGGAAAAGTGATTAAGCTGGATATCGTGCAACACAATGGCGCCATTGTTCTCGTCCCACTTGATCGCGAGGGAAACATCTGGCTTGTCAATCAGTATCGTCATGCAGCCGGCGAGACCTTATTGGAGCTACCGGCAGGAACGCTCGAAAAAGACGAAGACCCTTTGACCAGTGCCCAAAGAGAGCTGCGCGAAGAGATCGGCATGGCGGCTTCCCGATTTACCCTATTAGGTGAGTTTTACATTGCTCCGGGCTATTCAACCGAGTACTTATATATCTACTTAGCTGAAGACTTGACTGTAGATCCCTTACCGCTGGACGAGGACGAGATGATCACAGTGGTGAAAGTCCCTGTTGCCGAAGTCCTCGCTTGGGTCAAACAGAAAAAAATACGCGACGCCAAAACATTGGCATCGCTGCTGTTAGCCGAAACCTATCTACAAGATAAATTTAGAAGTTACTCGGGATAGATTGGCTTTTTTGGCAAACGAGTATCTCGGTCGGGTGAAAAGCGCCGTCTCCGCTTTTTCCTGCCCCCGGTTTCAGGGTTTAAGAGGGTGTTCAACCAACTAATGGCGCGATGATCATATTCGCGCCGCCCACATAAATCACACACCCAAGCGGGGAAATTCGGCACAGTTACCAATTCATCGTTCAACCACGTGAAATAGGTCATAAAGCGCAACCGCATGATCCCTGAAATACATTCCGGGCAGTGTGCGACCTGATATTCAAATGATTCGTTTTCTTCTCTTGCTTCTTGTTCGCTCATCGTTGTTATGACTCCTGCCTAATTTCCTGAAGGATGTTTACGCCTGCGCTAGTTCCTAGCCGTGAAGCACCTGCCCTGATCATT
>CAKZNJ010000415.1 GCA_937129505.1 uncultured Anaerolineae bacterium
GAATTCCCATAGGGGTAAGGGACAAGGGTGGTGCTATTCGGATTGACGATTTTGCCTTCAGTATCCAACGACTTCCCAACACTATAGAACCAGTTGCCATGATCCAAGCAAGCAATCTGACCCGAACAATAAGCTTGTTCGGTTTCCGCCCACGTCCAGTTCAAACAAGCCTCAGGAGAGAGTTCCATCAAGCCTTTGATAAAAGTGGCCGCCTCTATCCAAGCATCTTTTTCTGAGCCATCGTCACGAAAATCTCCGAAGGTCAAGCCATTCGCCAACCAGTAAAAGCTGATCGAATCCATGGCGGACCAATCGGCACCAAGCTTAAACCCATAGGGCTTTTCAAAGCCTGGGATCGCGCTGATCTTCCTTAGCCCGTCTAACATCCCTTGATAGGTGCTCATGCTAGCTGGATCAACCCCTGCTTGTTCCAGCAGGTCTTTGCGGATGACCACAGATTGGTTTTCCAAACCAAAGGTTGCCATGACCAACCGTCCATCACTGCACAGGGCGTTCGAGGGAGGCTTTAGGATATCTGGCACCCGCGTGTCCACCCACCATTTGGGCAAGCGGTTATTCAGCGGGAGGACTAAATCTGCGTTGCACCAGTTCTCGGTTGCGCCTCCCCAGTTATAGGAAATATCAACCGCTTCATTTGCCATCACGAAGCCGGGTGTTTTCTGATCGATCTCTCCCCATCCCACTAGCTCCCAATTGATCTTGCCATTCGGATATCTTTTCTTCCATTCCGAGGTAGCGAAATCAACCAGAGCTTGGTTGTTCTCGCCTGGCGTGTTGGGGTCAAACCAATGGACTATACGAATTTCAATTGGCTCCTGAGAAGCGACAGTGTTGATCCATGCTTCATAGGTAGCATCACTTGGCTGCCCTTGAACTGGCATTGCCGTTGTTGGCGTTGGCTCTACTTGAGGAGGGGCAACGGTGGGTTGCTCCGGGGTTGGCTGTGGTGCAGGCGTGCAGCGGGCAACGATAACTCCGCCAGTCATGGTCAGGGCAAGCTTCAAAAAGCTACGTCTTGAAATAGTATTTTTCTTCATTCTTTCCTCCATAAATAAAAAACCCAAGGAATAGCCTGAAAATACACGCTTTATAGAAATACATTCTTCTCAACCGTACCATTCACCTCCTGTAACCCAAAAACAATCTCACAGATGACGAATCCGATGGCGATACTTGGCAAACACTTCTTCAGGGTCAAGGGTGGTGTCCAGATTGGCGCTCGTCAGAAGCGGAGGATCGATCCCTTCCCGCAGCAACTCAACGACCGTGTAATAGACCACCGACTCCAAAATTGAAGCTCCCACGATTGTGGAGGTTGGACATATTCGATAAGGAAGCCCATCCACGGTTAGGGCGGCATCTCCAGGCACCCCCAAATTATCCAAAACGACATCGGCGAAGTCGCATAAGTGCTTACCGCTGGAATGTCTTGAAGATAAGGTTTTGGATTGCTGAAGAGACGTTAAAGCAATAACGGGCAAACCCAAGCGTTTGGCTTCAATGGCTGCTTCGATGGGTGCAGGATTACGCCCCGAGTTGGAGATGATAATCATACAATCCTGCGGTTTCAAGGAATATCGCTTGAGGACGATAGGGGCATATCCTTCCAAGCGTTCCAGCAACGTGCTGGTCAGGGCACTTTCATGAAGCATCAAGCCGCTGTCCAAGATGGGGTTGACAGGGGCTAGCCCTCCTGCTCGATCGAACAATTCCAATGCCATCATGTGGCTATGGCCGGTGCCAAAGACATGAATAATGCCCTCATTCTTGATCACAGTGGCAAGGATGTGTGCTGCGCGGCGGATCGATTCCATTTGTTCCGTCTCAATGCGGTCTAACAAGGCATGCACCAGTTGAAACATCGGGTTCATGTTTTCTTCCTAAGCGTTGGGGGAAAGAGTAAAATTCACAGGGATCGCCATATCATCTTCTCATCTGATGACATTAGTATTGTATCATGAATGACAGATAAAATCAAGCATGAAATGACAAAATTTACAGCAAAATTAGCGCTTTAAGGCCAATTTCCTGCGAGAAAAATCCCCATATCTGCTCATTATCGGCTCATTTTGCCCCTTCATCTTTGCGCTTGACTTACTTCAGTAAATTCGTTACAATATGATCATCAGATCATCTGAAAATA
Organism: uncultured Anaerolineae bacterium; assembly: GCA_937129505.1. GTDB lineage: Bacteria > Chloroflexota > Anaerolineae > Anaerolineales > UBA4823 > NAK19. Next base: position 2,165 of record CAKZNJ010000415.1, read on the forward strand.
TTTCGCACTGGTTGACAATTTTCTGCAAGGAGTCTCTTGATGTCTAAATCCCCTCTGCGCATTCTGGTGACTGGCGGCAGCGGCAAAGCTGGCGCTTTTGTTATCCAAGAACTGCTCCAACATGGTTACGAGGTGGTCAATGTTGACTTAAAGCCCTCTACACTCATTCACACCTTTTATACCGATTTGACAGATCTTGGGCAAGTGTATGGCATGATGCAAGGCAAGGACGCTGTGATCCATTTAGCCGCCATCCCCTGGCCCGGCGAACATCCGCCTGAAGTAGTTTTCCGCAACAACGTTTTATCGACTTTCAATATTCTCGAAGCAGCTGCTGTCTTGGGTGTCAATAAAGTTGTCCTAGCGGGCAGCGAATCGGCTTTAGGTTTTCCCTTCCGCTTCACCGATTTCAGCCCTCTCTATTTGCCTGTAGATGAAGAACACCCTCTCCTAGCCCAAGATTCTTACGGCTTGTCTAAGATCATCCTGGAAGAGCTAGGCAAGGGTTTTGCGCGCCGCAATCCAAAACTTTCCGTCATTAGCTTGCGCCTGTCCTACATTCAAACCAATAAAGAAGATTATTTGCGTGAGATGAGGGCCTGTTGGCAGGACCCATCCGCAAACAGCTTCAACCTATGGGCTTATGTAGATGCCCGTGACGTGGCAACAGCTTTTCGCATGGCGATCGAATACCCCCAGCCGGGTTTTGAAGCCTTCTACATCGCCGCCCCCGACACTTTGATGCGCCAGCCAACCCTTGAGCTCGTTCAACGCTACTTTAAAGGTGCTATCGAAGTGCGCGAGAATTTTGGCGACACCCAATCTCCGCTGAACTGCCAGAAAGCTCACCGTTTGCTTGGCTTCCAGCCCCAATACACCTGGCGAGACTGGGTACAGGAAGAAGAAGTCTTAGCTCCAAAGGAAGGTGCCGAATGAAGCTATTGGGCATTATGGCAAGTTCGCGACGGGATGGCAACACAAACGATCTTATGGATGTGGCTTTGCAAGCTGCCTCTGAAAGTGGAGTGAATACAGAAAAAATTATTCTCTTGGACTACAAACTTCACCAGATCCTAAATTGCAAAGACTGCAAGGAACAGGGTTTTTGCCCCGAGGACGATTTCCCTATATTGAAACAAAAACTGATTGAAGCTGATGGAATTCTTTGGGGGACTCCTTTGTACTGGTATACGGTCAGCGGTCTATTGAAGGTTTTTTTAGACCGCCTCTGTTGTATTATGTACTGGGACACGCCGCAACACTTGCTTAAAATCCTCCAAGGGAAACCTACCGGCTTAATTATCACCCGCGAAGAACTAGAACCCGAAAAAAGCGCCCATCTCATCGGAACAATGGAAATGGTGTTTTCTTATGAGTATTGCCGTTTGGTGAACCTTGGCATTGTCATGGGCCCGGGGGGCAGCCGCGGTACGGCAATCAAAGACGCACAAGCGGTCGCCGAAGCCCAGGCTTTAGGGCGTAAATTCGCAGCGTTCTGGACAAGATGACCAAAATCCCCTTCTAAAGAAGGATGAGACACCGCTCTTCAGCTTCAAGCCAGCGGCAAGCCCACCCTCAAGAGATTGGGGGGCGCTTATCCAACGCAAACGAAACCGTTAGCACTCCCTTCGGGCAAGCATTGATGCATTCAAGACACAGAATACATTCGCTCGAATGCACCCGTTCCCCCTTCAAGATGTAGTCGGGGATACGGATATCCATTAAGCAAAGTTTTACACAGGCACTGCATTCGTTACACTTTTCCCCATCGCCACTGATTTTAAGCAGGGCGTGCGCACTGCCCACTTTTTGAAGGGGTGGGATTGGGCAGATATATTTGCAAAAGGCGCGGTTATCTTTTAGTAAAAAGGCAAGGGGAATTCCGATGCCATAATAGAGTAAATTGCCGCCAACCAGCCATGCCAGTTCGGTTTGGCTTTCGGCTTGGACACGATAGCTCACTCCCCACCATAACCCTAACACCAAAGTCAAGCTTAGCGCGAAATGCAAATAGCGCAAAAGACCCCAGCGGGGAGAGAAAGGCAATCCCTTGTTGCGGCGGTAAGGCAAGAGGTCTAGGATCATCGCCGTCCAACATGCCCAACCGCACCAACCGCGATTAAATATCAACGGTCCGCCAACTTTGGCGATCAGATAATGAATCACCGAACCGGCAAAAAAGCCGGAGAGCAGATAAAAGAAAAAGCCCTCAAGCTGCATATTTTCCCGCTGCAGCAAGCCGAGAAAAAGGAGCATATAGACACCAATCAGAAATTGCGCCAAGCGCCTTCCCCACAGTTTTTTCCGCCGCGGCAACCCCGCATAGACTCCCAAACCGAGGCAAAGGGAAAGACCGATATAGCCAAAGTTCAACAAATAGAAAATCCGTCCCGTCGCTTGCCATAGCACAAGAGCAATCACCCAGAAAATAGCCAACATAACCAGCGGAATTTTGAATTGGGACCAATCAAAGGTTTTTGCGTCAGTGTTACTCATGGTTTGTATCTCCTTTGCTAGTATCGTTAGACTCCTTACGGCATCAGGGCAAGCCATCCATTGGGTGGCAGGAGGTAGGTTGTGGTTAGCGCCTCGCCCACATAGTCCTTCCGGCTGTCGTTTTCGAGGGCACTGAAGGCAACCCAAGAGGGCAAAAACTGCAGTTCTACAAGCCAGCCCAGTTCCGCATGACGGTTGACATAGATTTGCAATCCATTGTCATACTCAACCAAGACTTGCCAGACCTGACCATCCACCACTGCTTGCTCTATGCCGACCATCTGCCCCTCAACATGATAAACAATGCGCACCGGTTTTGCCAGCGCACATCGCAGGTGAATGGGTGAGACCAAGCGCACTTCGCGCTCAACCCATTGCAACCATTTTTCAGGCGTTTCGAAGAGTTCAGGCGTATCTACATAGGCAGCATGGCAGAAAGCAATTTCAGTTGCCATGTAGTGATAATGATCGTCCAAGGTATAGCCCTCCCATTTTGGCTCGCCATTTTGACTGAAGTAGTAGGGATAGTAACCCACACCATAATTGACCATGAGAGGATGCAAGCGCAGTAAGGCAAAATCCACAATGGGCGGCACGTTCATCCCTGCTCCAAAATTCTCTTGAAATTCAGCTTGCACGCCATCAACATAGCCAGCGTAGATAAAATGCGCTCCACCTTCCCCTAGGACAGGACCTTCGTGGGTCTCCCGCAAAAAACTCAACAGCTCACGATAAGCCTCAAAGACGGCCGAAAAGCGGCCGCCTGCCTCATAGCGATGGTTGTAATCCGTCTTCTCCCAAGGGGGGATGGCGGTGTGCACATCTAGGAACGCAGCAGTTGTATGGTAACGACGATGGATTTCAGGGGAAAACTGAGCAGCTATCTCTACAGCACGCTGGGGACTGAGCAAATAAGACTGCCGTCCGGTCGACTCGTTGAACCACGCCTTGCGCCAGCTCCCCTGCGGTTCGAGAGCCACATCATCTGGTGACCAGAGATCGGAATTCTGGTAAAAGTCGACATAGTTCTCATGCAGCGCAAAGAGATAGCCAGCATCGGCAGCGGCTTTGCTCAGCGACCTTAAAGCTGGGTCACCCCCCCACTCCTCCCGAGCCGGTAGCACGGAGGGATAGCAGTCGTCGTAGCCACAGCGCTGCCACGGATGACGAATCGCCAGCAAATTTTGTAGACCACGCTTCGACAGTTCCAAAATCAGTCTCTCGTTCTCCAGAAAGTTGTTCTCGCTCCAAAAATCAACCACGGTAACGCCAGCCAATCTCTCTCGATAGGGTGAAGGCGGATTGGGTATCGAAGGCAGTACATCGGCGAGTTTCTTGGATACGGTGAAATAAACAACCTCATGGAGCGGGTGGCGCGTCGCGGCCGTATCGGGTTCATAAAAAGCCATTTGGCTAAAATGGAAAGACTGCTCCGAATAGGGCTCACTCACCTTCTCGAAGCGAGAGGCATTGGATAATGTCCAATCGAAGTAAGCGGATAGGAAATAGCCCTTGTAAAAAAGCAGATCAAACGTAGAGAGATAAGGAACACTGAGAATACGCGCCTTTGGGGTAGCTTCCGTGCGGTCGAGTGAGAGAGCGCCAATTTTTCCTTCCGATGAATCGATTTCCAGACGTAATGTTTTGCCATGGATGCTGAACTGATAGGTGTATGAGATCTCCTCTTCCCCGCGCAGAGCTGTCCAGGTAATGATTAAGCCCTTCGGCGTGAGCAGCGGTTCGGTATGGGACCAGGTCAGGGCCTCACCCTCCCAAATTGGGATCTCTTGATCACCAAACACAAAAATTGGTCCCCCAAAAAAGCTAATCCAGAAGGGTGGTAGATCGTCCACTTCAACAGTCAGGTCGTTGAGTGAACCGCTGGCTGGGAGGTAACGATAACGCAAGGATTCACCTTCAGCCACGGCTTCAAAGACAATCGACTGACCATCGCTGAACACGTGATTTTCTAAGGTAGACTGCGGAGGCGCAACCGGCCCGGCAAAGCCTCGCACAGGGAGAGAAGAGGGTGATTCGGTAGCCAAAATAGTTGCCGGGGGTACAAAAGATGCCTTAGCTGACGGGTGGAGGGGAGTTGACGTGAGCTCAGCCTGATTCTTTCCGCCAATCCGAGGAGAAATGAGTGGAGAGCAGGCAAGTAGGATCGGGATCAAGACAATAGAGAGGTTCCAAACCGGTTTCATGTTGGTTAATGCTACCCTGGCTACGTGTAGACAGGTTAATCCTGTTTAGAGAAAGATATCACTCCCTTTATTCGTCACGCCAATTCTTTTGATTCTATCAATAATCCATGACTGCGCTAGATTGACCTTTCCCCCTTTAGGTTATAAATTCTTAAATTGGTCATGTATCCTTAAACTCATGAAAATCGGACAATTGGCCCCCTGACTCCATCCACGATAGCATTTTTTCTGACAGGATCGTGAAATTCAAAAATCATGCAGAAAATTCTCAACTCCACAACGACTTTTGTGTACCTCCTTTGAATTTCATGGATCAAGAGTACAGTACCCTTTGACTCGACTGCTTGACAAATAGAATAACTGTTCTATAATCAAAGTATGGATGCTTTGGAACGTTTCTGCTGGCTGGCAAATGACATGGATTGGGAAGCGGATGACGAACGGAATGCATCGACGGCTATCTCACTGCCTTCTACCAAAGAAAAGCATCTGGTTATATACTCCGCCCAGACGCCGCAGGGCAAGCCCATTCGTTTGTTAAAAACCTTGCTCTCTTCCGCCTGTGAACGAGACTGCTTTTACTGTCCCTTTCGCGCCGGTCGGGACAAAGCGCGCGCCACATTTCAGCCCGAAGAGTTTGCTCGCTTGTTCATCCGTCTTTATCAAGCCGGCATAGCCGATGGATTGTTCCTTTCCAGTGGCCTCGCAGGTGGTGGCAGACACACCCAAGATAAACTGTTAGACACCGCTGACATCCTGAGAAACCGTCTGGGGTTTCGGGGCTATTTGCATCTCAAACTTATGCCTGGCGCTGAAAAAGACCAAGTTTGGCGCGCCATGCAGCTCGCCGACCGCGTCTCAATCAATCTCGAAGCGCCAAATGCCGAACGTTTATCTCGTTTAGCTCCCCACAAAGGCTTCTTTAACGAAATCCTGCAACCACTACAATGGGTGGAGCAAATTCGTCGCTCTAAACCCGCCGTTCAAGGCTGGCAGCAACGCTGGCCCTCCTCTGTCACCCAATTTGTACTCGGCGCCGCCGCAGAGACCGACCGCGAAATTTTACAAACCACCGCATGGCTTTTCCGCTCTCTTAGGCTCAGCCGCGCCTATTATTCCCCGTTTCGCCCCGTCTCAGACACCCCCCTAGAAAACCACCCTCCCGCCGACCTGTTACGTCAACGGCGCCTTTATCAAGCCTCCTTTCTTCTCCGCGATTACGGCTTTCGCCTTTCAGAGCTGAATTTCGGCGCAGATGAAAATTTACCTTTGGATGTGGATCCGAAAAAAGCCTATGCGGATCGCCACCTACTTCACACCCCTGTAGAAATTAACCGCGCTTCCCCCGAGCAATTGATTCGCATCCCCGGTATCGGGCAGAAGGCCGCCGGGCGCATCCTTCAGGCTCGTAAGGAATGCCGTCTATCCGACTTATCCCAATTGAAAAGGCTTGGCATCGAGACAAAGCGCGCTGCGCCGTACCTTCTGCTAAACGGTCGCCGGCCACCAATTCAATTAAGTCTTTTTAACCCACTGACCCACTGACAGCAGATAATCCTACTTCCTTTTCTCCACCGATACCAGAAGGAGTTGAGATGAACAAACCCGATCACCCTCAACATAAACAACCCCTACAAATGAGAAAAAGTTTTCTTCTTACCCCTTCTTCAAATTCCCCCCTTGCACTCCTTTTTCTGCTGGGCATCCTTGCGCTCTCTTGCAACGTCACCCAGTTCTTCACTTCACCGACTCCTTCCTCAATCCTTGAAGAAAACGCTGGTCAAACTCCAACCAACGTTCCTTTTGAAAGCCCAACCTACCCGCCAGAAGGGCCTTCCACCCCCAGTGAAGAGACTCACCAAGGCTATTCCCAATACCTACCGATTCTGTCAGGCGGCGCAGCTACAGGTGAGCCTAAAAGCCTTCCTTCTTCGCCAACGCCGATAGCGCCCCAAATCTCATTCCCTCCCATCTCAACCCCCACAGCCATCCCTACATCCTACCCAACCATCACTCCAATGCCCCTCTCCTATCTTTGCATTCCACCGCAATCCCCTCAACTAGGATTGGTCACCAAGGTAGTTGATGGCGACACGATTCGAGTGCTCATGGACGGCAAAGAATACAAAGTCCGCTATATCGGCGTTGATGCTCCTGAAAGCACCAACGTTCAAGAAGCCTTTGGGAAAGAGGCAACCCGATACAATGCCCAATTAGTGCGCGACCAAATCGTCGAACTCTATCGGGATGTCTCGGAAACCGATCGCCACGATCGCCTTCTTCGTTATGTAGTAACTTCGTCTGTTTTTGTCAATCTCAAAATGATTGAAGAAGGCTATGCCAAAGCGGTAACCTATCCGCCAGACGTAGCCTGCCAAGTCATTTTCCAACAAGCGGAGCGCACCGCACGCGAGCTGGGCAAGGGATTGTGGGCGAGCGCCGAACCTTTTCCCACTTCGAACTGTGATCCAGCTTATCCAGATGTTTGCATCCCTTCACCGCCACCGGACCTAGATTGCTCTGAGGTGAGCTACCGCAATTTTCGTGTTTTGCCTCCCGACCCGCATGGCTTCGATCAGAACAACGATGGTATTGCCTGCGAAAAATAACCCTCTCGCACAGCCTTAAATCGCTTCTCCCTTGAATTGACTAAGATATAAGTGATGGTAAAACCCTCGCTTGCTCAACAACTCTTGATGCTTTCCCATCTCTACAATTTCGCCATTGCGAATAACCACAACAAGATCCGCATCGCGGATGGTGCGTAAGCGATGAGCGATGACAAAGCTGGTTCGCCCTTTCATCAATCTGAGGAGCGCCTGCTGGATGCGGGCTTCGGTTCGGGTATCGACACTGCTGGTTGCCTCGTCAAGGATTAAAATCGCCGGATCGGCCAAGATCGCCCGCGCAATGGCGATCATTTGTCGCTGTCCCTGACTCAGATTGCTTGCTCGCTCCGAGAGCAAAGTTTGATAGCCATGGGGCAAGCGGCGGATAAAGTGATCAGCCTCTGCCAATTTGGCTGCTTGGATCACTTCTTCGTCGGTGGCATCTAGCCTGCCATAGCGGATGTTTTCCATCACCGTGGTCG
>CAKZNJ010000416.1 GCA_937129505.1 uncultured Anaerolineae bacterium
AGGCTGTATTAACTTCTTCGATCTTGCCGCTGTAATCATCGCGCAGAATGCGGCGGCGGCCGTTTTCAACACTGATCACGCTCTCCTTGCGCTCCGCCAACAACAGCCGTCCGTCCAAGCCGCTCAGCCCAATGGCATTGACTCCCAAGGTTTGCAATTGTTCAACGAGAAAAGAGTTGATCTTGCCATTCACCGCCATGGCAAAAATTTCTAACGTCCGTCGGTCGGTGTACCGCGAGGTGTGTCCAGAAGGAGAGGTGATAAAGCGCGGCGGATAGCCTAGCGCTTTTCCCAGTGCTGTCGCCTCGGCGGAGCCGCCATGCACCAACACCAGCCGGCATCCCTCACCGAGCAACGCTGCCACATCCTGGCAGATCGCTTGAAAATCCACCCCCTCTGTTCCCCCTAATTTGATGACCATCAACCCATTACCGTTTTCGTTCATCCTTTTATCCTGAATCAGTCTTTTAACACTGAGACACTAAGGCACAGGGGAATCCAATTTGAGTTTTGTGGCTCCGTGGTTCGTCAATAATTCACCACCAAGGCACCAGGATACCATGAGGTTGTTTCTAAAATCCCTTTGTGTCTCTGTGGTTCATGAGTAACGTACCGCTGTTCGATTGAGATTGGCTTACACCGGATGCAGACCTGGGAATTCCAATCCCAAGGTCTCTTCGCATCCAAACATCAAATTCATGCATTGCACCGCCGAACCAGCCGCTCCTTTCATCAAGTTGTCGATGGCGCAAATGGAGACAAGCTGCCCGTTGGTCTCATCCAATTCAAAACCGAGATCGGCATAATTCGAGCCAGCCAAGATCTTTGGTTCGGGGACGCGATAAATGCCGCGCTGTTCTTTGACCAGCCGAATAAAAGGATTTTCGTTGGCAAAAGCACGGTAAGCTCGCCAGAGGTCTTTGTTCGTGACGCCGTTTCTGGTCTGCAAATGCGCCGTCGCCAAGGCACCGCGAACCAGCTCAACCGAAGTCATGGTCAGCTTGACATTTGTTAGCCCGCATTCTTGCATCACTTCTGCGGTGTGGCGGTGGCCGAAAGGCGAAAAGGTGCGCACCACATGGCTGCGTTCGGGGTGATGCGAACCGGGATTGCCTTCTGCGCCGCCTTCGGAAGAACCAACTTTAACTTCCACAATCACGGGTTGCTCCGCCTCAATTAAATCTACTTTGACAAGGGGAGCGAGGGCTAAATTGGCTGCCGTAGCGTTACAGCCCACCCCGCTGACATAGCGCGCAGTGCGCAGTTCTTCGCGATGGAATTCGGGCAAGCCGTAAACAAAGCGTTCTAACCACTGCGGCGCGGCATGGGCATGGCCGTACCAACGCTGATAGGCCTCTGCACTGCGCAAGCGAAAATCAGCCGAAAGGTCAATAATGCGCTCGGCTAGCGACACATAGTGTTCGATTTCTTGCTGCGCTTTGCCGTGCGGCAGGGCTAGAAACAATACATCACAGGGTTGCAGGGCTTGCGGGTCACAGAACTGAAGCTGGGTTCGCTTGCGCAGGTTGGGGTGGGTTTGGTAGACATATTCACCCAAGCGGCTGCGCGAGGTGACCTGCAAAACTTCTACTTGAGGATGGTCAAGCAAAAGGCGCAGCAACTCCCCGCCGGTGTAGCCTGAACCGCCGACAATGGAGGCGCGAATCATGCTTGCCTCCCACAGGGTGCAATGAGGCAAATCTGTCTCATCTCAGCACCTTCTCGCGCCGCGCCACCGCCAAGAGATAATCCACGATATAGCCGGGAATATCAACCCCGGTGAGCGGGTAGGTGGTGTGGAATTCCATGGTGTGATTGATCTCATTTACCAGATAGCCCCGATCAGGGTCCTCGAACAGGTCAATTGCCAAGACTCCCCCACCGACGGCTTGGGCAGCGCGCACACAGATTTCGTTCAGCTCGGGAGTGATGGGACACACTTCTCCCTTCCCTCCCCGCGCCGTGTTGGTGATCCAATGCGGCGATTTGCGATAGATGGCGGTGATGGTTTGGTCACCGACTACAAAAGCGCGGATATCGCGCCCGGGTTTTTCTACATACTCTTGGAGGTAAAAGACATTGTGCAGGGGGCCGCCAAGTGTCTCACGATGTTCGATGATCGCTTCCGCAGCATCGCGATCGTTAATCTTGGTCACCATGCGCCCCCATGAACCGATAATCGGCTTTAGCACCACCGGATACCCCATTTCCTCGATGGCATTTAGGGCAGACTCGCCGGAGAGAGCGGTTGTGAAATGAGGTTGGGGCACATCTGCTTTTGCCAACGCCAAGCTGGTCAAAAGCTTATCGCCGCAGGTGGCGGCAACCTCGGCTGTGTTCACAGTCGGTACGCCGATGGCATTCAACATGCGCAGGGCATATAAGCCGCTGGTGAAGCTGATGCTGCGCTCCAACACGGCATCGTACTGTTTCCAGACGTGAGCATTGTTGATGTCGAAAATTGCGAGGCGATCGTCAATGTGATCGTAGGCGACGCCGCGTTTTTCTAAGGCTTGAAAGATATATTTTTCCTCTACTCGCACCCGCGAGCAGAGCACTGCCACTCGAAGCGAAGAACTCATCGTTGCTGATCCACAAGGAAAGGGTGTGGATTGGAGCGATCTACTCGCCCCAATCCTCTGCTTCCATGGGTGCGGGTGCTAAGCTGGGGGGATCTAACGAAACAACTTCCAAATCCACGCCGCAATCAGGGCAAACGACAATTTCGCTCAACATGGTGTCGTTCCCAAGGGAGACACTTGCTTCACATTCGGGACAAGTTGATGTCATCATGCACCTCCGAAAAAGATTAGGTATAAAAAGAACCCTCCTTGAGGAAGGAGGGTTCTTTTTGTTAACCGCTGCGTTTGGTTACCGTGCAGTCGCCAACGCAAAGCCGCCCATCCTTCCTCGGGAAGGTGAGAACGGACGACGAGCTGCGGGCTTAGCGAACGGTAACATCATGGAAAATAATATAATCCTCTTACTTTGAACCGTCAACAGTTTTGCTAAAGAAAACTGACCGAAATTTTGCGCCGTCTTTTTGTACACAATGACGAATCCGACTTTTTCAGGACACCTTTTCAAATAAGGGTAGGATCGTCATCGCTGGCACCGCCACCAGTCCCCGATCGGTCAGACGTAACTCAGGGATGACCGAAAGGGGCAGCAAATTGAAGCCCATATAGGGGATTGCAATCCCTTTCTCTTTCCAGAGATGGTTGAAATGCTCCGATTCGGCTTTGACTTCTGTGGCGCGTTTGTCGGAAATTAAACCGGCGATCGGCAGAGCCACCAATGCTTCTACCTTGCCCTGATCGACAATCACCAAGCCGCCATTATTTTGCTTGATCGTCTCCACGGCGAGACGCATATCGGCTTCATTGACCCCGGCTACAATGATGTTGTGCGCATCATGCCCGACACTGCTGGCAACTGCCCCACTGCGCAGATTGAAACCTTGCAGCAAACCATGCCCGACACGTCCAGAAGCTTTGTGGCGTTCGACAACGCTCAAGAAGCACAGATCGTGTTGGGCAAATAGCTCTTCCCAGCTCTTCCCGCCTTCGAGAGTGATATTTTTATGGAAGGTGACGATCCCCGGCAAAGCAACCTGAATGACATTGGCAACGACTGTCTCTTGGGGCAGCTCAGGCACCAACTGATATTGGGGCGCTAACTTCACGGTTTGATAGGCAGCTTGGGGGTAGCGCCAGCGGTTTTCAAGCTGTTCTTCTAATAGAGGGGTGATCTTGCGGTTTTCCACCATTAATTGGCCACCGTACCAGGTGTTTTGCACTTCCAAATCATCATTGAGCAGGACAATATCGGCGCGGCGGGAATGGCCCAAACCGCCAATTTCATTCTCCATCCCATACCGTGTCGCTGGATGGAGCGAGCCCATGCTCCAAGCCGTCAGTTTCGGCACCCCCAAACGCGCCGCTTCGCGCACACACCAATCTAAACCGAAGAGGAAAAGATCATCGGCGTCGCGATCATCGGTGCAAAGGCACAGGCGTTTGGTGGAGACGCCAAGCTCGGTAACGACTTTGATGATTTCAGGCAGCGAGTGCCAAGGGGTGGAGGGATTGCCGGCACGCATGAAGATCCACAAGCCTCCCTCAAGAAAATCCTCGGCAATATCGCGGTCAATTGCTTCGTGGGTATCGGTGACACCTGCTGCAGCATAAGCAGCGACAAATTCACGGCCGTAGCAGTGTCCGCAGATGGGCAAGCCGCGTTTCAACGCTTCGGCAATCACGGCATGGCTGCGGGTTTCGCTGAAGTAGACAGGAACATAATCCATCTTCTCGCCTAGGGCAACTGCTTCGGGCCAAGCGTCAAAGATTGTCCCAATTTTCTCGGGGGTGAGATCGCCGCCGGCTGTTTCCAAATCGGGAGAGGTAGAAGGCACTGTGCTGGGGACGGTCAGAAAGACGTTAAGCGGGGCATGGCGGGCGTCTTCCAACATCCACTCGATCCCCTCGCGGTCGGCAACATTGCCGATCTCGTGACTGTCGCAAAAGATGGTTGTGTTACCGTTGAGCAAGGCGCCTTCAGCGTAAGCGCAAACAGTCATCATACTGCTCTCAACGTGAATGTGCGGATCGACCAAGCCGGGGGCAAGGATACCGCCCTGGGCGTCGTAGAATTGGGCGCCGTTATCCCTTTTTGCCGTGCCAGCTTTTTGCACGGCGGCGATCCGCCCATGTTTGATCAGAATTTCTTTGTTCTCTAAAATTCGCTCACTGTAAGTGGAAAGGATGCGGGCGTTGGTGATCACCAGATCGGGCGCCGCCCGACCGGCGGCAACATCAGCAAGGTCACGGGTCACTTTATGCAGAGGGGGTACTGAAAAGCGGGTGATGCGGGTCATGAAAGCCTCCTTCTTTAACTCAATATGCTATTTCTTCAACCGATAACATTAGATGATAAAGAAAACCAAACTCGCTTTCGGCACATTGCCTTTTTATCTAGCGGCTCAATGGCTTTCCGTCCGTTTTTCCGATGATACCATGAGCTGAGATGGAAGGAAAGAGGTTTTTCGAACGGCATTGAAAAATCCCTTACCTCCCGAAGAGATGCAGACCTAACCCTCAACCGTCGCCCGCTGAACCTGCAAAAAAGGCTTACCCAAAAGAGACAGAGAACACAAAGAAGAAAGTCTTTTCTAAATCACGCTCCTTAGGAATGGAGGACGACCTCGATGGCGCGAGCGAATTGGTCTGCCATGGCTTCGATGTTTATCTCCTTACACGCTAAGCGGAACGACTCCTTCCCCATTTGACGCAGCCGAGCAGGGTCGCTCAAAGCCTGAGCAAGGGCATCTCGCAGAGAGATCACATCGCCGGCAGGCACCAGCCAGCCATTTTCAGGACGCACTAAATCTTCTTGCGTGCCATCCCCTTGAGCCACAATCAAGGGTAGACCAGACGCCATTGCCTGCTGAGCCGCCAAACCGCCGGTGCCGGGCAAAACAAACAAATCTGCCCACTCCAAAGCCGCTTCCAATGCCGCACCGCGCAAGTCACCCAAAAAACGCGCCGTGGGATAAATTTTGCTGGCGAGTTCCTGCAAAGCTACCCGGTGGGGCCCATCACCAACAATGGTCAGATGGGGTTGATTTGCCGCAGGCAATTCGGCGCAGGCTTGCAAGAGCAAGTCAAGCCGCTTGCGCTCTTGTAGGCGCCCGACGAAGATCACCTTCGGGCGTCCCTCGAAGGCAGTGGGTTTAGGCGGCGGCTGCACAGCCGGGCGAGAAGCAACCGCATTGATGGCAGTGAAAACCCGTTCGGCAGGCACACCAGCCCGACGATATTCACTCGCGCCGCGGCGGCTGTAGGCAATGACTCCGTCCAAGCTGCGCAAGAAGCTCCTGCGCTCCGCTTGGCGCAGGCGTCCCAAGGCTCCCTGCAGGGGCGGTGCGCCTAATCCCCAACCTAAAACCTTGCCGCCCCGCTGATGCATCCAGCGAATAGCCAGACGGCTAGCCGGGTAACGGGGATTAGCTTCGACAATCAAAACCTGCGGGCGCCAGCTCCCTAGCCAACGCAATAGCCCCAACTGCCAGCAGAGATATAAGGGATGCGCCGGATCAAAGAGGTGCAGATTAACCCCGGCAACAAAATGCGCCTTTGGAATGGCCGCAGCAGGATTTATCCCTTCTTCAGGCAAAGGCTTGCCAGCGAACACGCTCAGACGGCCTGGGAAGCGCTCCGCCAAGCGCTCGAAAAAAGGCACCCGATAATCGGGTAGAACGCGTTGTTGCACTCCCACCTTGCAGGTGCTTTGCCAACTCTGCTCAACTGTTTCCATCATTCTTCGAGCAACCTTGCGGGGGGAAAGCCACCCAATACGCCCGCCGGGGCAGTTGTTCGCGACCGGTAAGCGGTGGATAACCTCTCTTCATCCAGCTTATCCGATAGCCGAAGTGAGTTAGGATTTCCCAGACTTGTTGGGAACATTGCTGAGTGTGGGTTTCGAGCAGGAGGAGCGGCTGCGCCTCTTGCAGAAGGCGCTTCATGCCTCGCAAGGCGGAGACTTCACCACCTTCAATGTCGATTTTGATCACTTGCGGACAGGGGAAACCCTGCTGATAGACCAAATCATCCAGCGAGACGCCAGCGACGATGACGCTCTCGGCGGGAGGAAGGGAGAGGGAAGAAGAGTCCACTACGCGGCCGGTGTCATCCGATGGCCCTATTCGGAAGGTAACTTCCTCGGAAGATTCCACGATGGCAGCAGCAACGATCTGCATGTCTGCCAATTGGCTGTTTGCGGTGAGGTTTTGCTGTAACCGCCTGACGTTTTGGGGGAAGGGTTCAAGGGCGATGACTTTTCCCTGCACACCTACACAGCGCGCCAATAGTAAGGTCACATATCCCACATTTGCGCCTACATCGTACACAACCTGGCCGCGCTGGACGAGTTCCTGAATGGCAGTCTGTAAGTGCGGCTCATAGGTGCCAAGCCAGTAATCCTTCTCTTGGGAGAGGTCTAACCACATCGAGAGACCACGCAAGCCGCCGGCGGTGATCTCTACCCACTGCAATTCTCTGCCCACAGAGCGGTTGACGCGCTGGCGCAGCCAGTTGGCGAGCCAAGGTAAACGGTAGATGAAACGCTTGAGAGAAAGGGGGGTAAAGCGCGAGAGTCGGCCGAGCCATTCGAGCCAGATGGATCTGCCGCTGTGCTTGTCGGGTGAGAGCGCAGCGCTATCAGCCTTCCCCGAAGAGGCGGAATCTGAAAAGTCAGTTGTTCCTGTCTCTCTGAAAGAGGGGGGAGGTTGGAGGGGGGCTTGAGCTTGGGAAGATGAACGAAAAGGGAGAGCATCTTTGCCCCGTGGGATGGAGGTTTGAGCGGGAAAGATTGCCAAGACTTCGGCGTAAGCCTTTGCTGTCGCTTCAATGTTAAAAACAGCTTCAGCTCTGGCTCTGGCGGCGGGGCGAAAAGCCTCCTGTCTTAGGGCAAGTTCTACCCCTGCCTGAGCTAGCGCGCGCACATCCGGCTCCTCCAAACGCCAAGCATCCCCACCGTAGGGCACCACCCTGCCGCACTCGGTGGTGAGCAGTTCAGGCAAAGAGCCAGTCTCAAAAGCTAAAACGGGCAAGCCGCAGGCTAAGGCTTCGATCACCGAATTGGGACAAGCGGGATGGACATCTGCCGAATAGAGCAGATGCGCTGAGCGGTCAAGATAAGGGATCTCGCTGGGGGCGACTCGCCCCTGCCAGCGGATGGAATTTCCCGCCGCTTGATCCCACGCTTGGCGCAAGCCTTCGGCGACCTGCCCGGCAATCATCAACTCGATCCCATGGGGGTAAAGCCTGCCCCACTCGGCTTGCAAAGAACGCATTTCTTCAACCAAACGCACCGCAATCCGCAACCCCCACTCGTAACCACCCCCTAGACTGCCCTCCACCATCAAGATGCGCAGACGATCGCTGGGGCGTTGATGGTCGCCCTGCGGGTTAAAAAGAGACAAGTCAACGCCGTTATAGATCACTCGGTTGGGCTGCGGTGTGCTGCCATACCGCTGCTCCCACCACTGACGGGCAAATTGGCTTTGGTAAACAATGGCTGTTGCCAAACGACGCCGGATCAAGGCAAGGTTGAGATTGGCTAACTCGGCCCGCAGGATGTGGCGTAAGCTGAAACGCGGCCGATTTGGTGCCGGCGGCAGTCGGTGCAGCCAATTCATACCATCAAGACGCTGCACAACCGGGATACCGCGTTGGCGTGCTTTCCATAATCCCAGCAATTGGCGTGTGCCACCAATTACCAACACCGCCTGATAGGGGAAATCCTCCAACTCCTGAGTAACCTGAATTCCCCAGCGCTCGAAGACTGCCTTCAGGCGATCTCGAAACGAGACCATCCCGCCGATGCCGCGGACGCGCGGGACGATACAGACCCTCATGGCCGCATGCCCACTTTGCGGGCTGGAATACCAGCCCAAATTTCGTTTTCCCCGGTCGATTCGAGCAAGACCGCATTGGCGCCGATCACCGTTCCGCGTCCGACGCGCAGAATGCCCTCTTTTCCTAACACCTTGGCGCCTGGTGAGAGAATCACGTCATCTTCGATGACAATCCCTTCAAAGCGCGACTCGTGAATCGGGCGGTAGATGTCGGCGCGGCCGGTGCCAACGCCGGGATAAATCTTGACTCGCTTGCCGATGACGGTTTTAGAATGAATTACCACGCCAAAACCGCCGTGAGCCAGCTCGAAACCTTCTCCAATAGGCACAGAGCGGGGGATCTCCACCCCTAGAGCTTTGAGCAAATAGTAAGCTAACCAGCCAATAGCAGGCGCCGAGCGGGCATAAACCAAACGGGTGTAAAAATCTTGTGCCATAGGTTGTTTACCGAGTGGAATTTTATCACTTTGGCTTGCAAAGCAAGGAGTTATTCCACCCACAGGGACGAGTAGGCGCGAAGCGGGGTGGCGTTCGGGTTACCCGTTACTCACCCCTTCATTATCCGACTTGGCAACTCCTGTGTCATTTAATCCAATCGAGACGGCTAGGTTGGCTTTTAACAGCATAGGTTGCACGCTTTTCACCTTCCCTTGCGTAGCGAAACCAAATTGTTAGCGAGAAAGTTCCCTCTCCAGTATCGCCCGCACAATCCGCTGAGCTGCTTTGCCATCCCCATAGGGGTTGACGGCTTGTGCCATCGCTTGATAGGCTTGGCGATCCTCCAGCAGGCGGCGTGTCTCGGCGAGGATGGTCTGGGTATCCGTTCCGACCAAACGCACGGTGCCGGCTTGCACGCCTTCAGGGCGCTCGGTGACCCTCCTTAGCACCAGCACCGGCTTACCCAAGCCAGGCGCTTCCTCCTGCAAACCACCCGAATCGGTCAGAATCAGCGCAGCACGTTTCATCAGATGGACAAAGGGCAGGTAATCCATGGGCGGCAGCAGGGTGATATTGGGCACAGCTCCTATCAGGCGATACACGGGTTCTTGGACATTGGGGTTGAGATGCACCGGATAGACAATGCGCAGACTTTCGCCATAATCTTCGGCTAAAGAGCGCAGTGCGTGGCAGATGTTTTCCAATGGTTCGCCAAAGTTTTCGCGGCGGTGAGCAGTGACCAAAATCAAGCGGCTGCCTGGCGGGTCATCGTACGGTGGCAATCGGTGTTGACGAAAGAAGGCTTCCACCTCGGCTGGCAGAGGAAGGTTGACCACATGTTGCAGAGCGTCGATCACGGTGTTGCCGGTGACCAAAATGCGCTCGGCGGGCACATTTTCCTTGAGCAAATTCTGGCGAGCCCATTCAGTGGGCGCAAAATGCAAATCTGCCACCACCCCGACAACCGAGCGGTTGATCTCCTCTGGAAACGGTTGCCACTTATCGCCGCTGCGCAAGCCGGCTTCTACGTGACCGATCCGAATGCGGTGGTAATAACCCAACAAAGCCGCCGCCATAACCGTGGTGGTGTCACCCTGTACTAGAATCCAGTCGGGTTTGAGTTGCGCAAGGATGGGATCAAGGTGGATGAAAATTGCGGCGGTTAACTCCGCTAAAGATTGATTGGGGCGCATGAGGTTCAGGTCTATGTCAGGCTGGATCTCGAAGATGTTAAGAATTTGGTCTAGCATCTGCCGGTGCTGGGCGGTGACACAGACCAAGGACTCGACCTCCTTCTGGCAAGCCAACTCACGCACCACTGGCGCCATCTTAACCGCTTCGGGGCGGGTGCCAAAGATGGAAAGGACGCGCAGCGTCAAGGTCTCACCCCCAAACCTTCACCCACTTTGATCACTTGAAAGCCTTCTCCTTCCCACATCGCTCGATTGAGCAAGTTGACCGCGTCTAACACGGTACGACCTCGCATGGCGCGGGCAACCGCAGTCGGCGAAAGGGTGCCAAAAGGACGATGTGCTACGAGGAGAATCAGGCAATCCGCACCCTGCAAAGCCTGATCTAGCTCGGCTGCGAGGGGGATGCCATTGGTTTGAGCCTCCTTGCGATAGGGTTCATAAGCAATCACTTCTGCTCCAGCCTGTTGCAAAAGGTGACAGATTTCGATCGCCGGCGATTCGCGCAGGTCATCCACGTCAGCCTTATATGCCAAGCCCAAAGCCGCCACGCGCAAGCCAGCCAGCTCCCCAAAAGCCTGACGGGCTAATTCAACCACATGCTGGGGTTGCTCATCGTTCACTTGGCGCGCTGTGCGGATCAGCCGCGCAAGGTCCGGCGCTGCTTCGACCAGAAACCACGGGTCAACGCTGATACAATGGCCGCCAACACCGGGCCCAGGGCGCAAGATTTTGACCCGCGGGTGACGGTTGGCTAACTCGATGGCTTCCCAGACATTGACGCCAAAGCGCTCTGCCAGTCGGGCGAACTCATTGGCGAGGGCAATGTTGACATCCCGATAGGTGTTCTCCATCAGCTTAACCATTTCTGCCGTGGTAGCATCGGTCAGTAAAATCTCGCCGCGCACGAACAGACTGTAGAGATGGCGGGCTGCTTCGGCAGAAGGGCGGTCAATGCCACCAATGACGCGGTCGTTTTCGATTAACTCGCGCAGGATATAGCCCGGCAGAACTCGTTCGGGCACATAGGCAAGATAGAAATCCTCACCCCGTCTCAACCCTGACGTTTCAAGCAGCGGAGCCACCTTGCCAACGGTGGTCAATGGAGGGGAGGTAGACTCCAGCACGACCAAATTGCCTTTCTTCAAGTAAGGCACAATCGCCTGAGCAGCCGCCTCAACAGCCCGCAAGTCGGCCAGTTTGTCTTCCTGAAAGGGGGTTGGGACGGCGATGATAAACGCCTCTGCTTCGCTTGGTTGCTCTTGAATGGTGAGGTTTCCAGAGCGCAAAGCTGCTTGAACCAGCGTGCGCAAGCCCGGCTCGTGGATATGCAGGCCGCCATTGCGCAAGGTATTGACGACATCGGGATTGACATCCACGCCGACCACTTGCACACCATGGGTAGCAAAGGTACTAGCGGTGGGTAAGCCAATATAGCCCAAGCCCAAAACACAAATCTTTTGGAATCTCACTGCGATCTTCTCCGCAAGTTGAAAATGGCGTGCAGCAAAGCACTTTTTGTAGTGTTGCGTGCCTATTGTAACTCCAAATAAGGGGACGGACATGACATCATTGATCCGCCGGCTTTCTCAAAATTATTTCCGGACGGGGACATCTCGCCTGCGCCGCGGCGCCTTCGGGGTGTCATTTCTATGGAGCGAAGCGACTGAGAAATCTTATGAGTTCTCCCTTCCCTTCACCAGCGGGTACGCGCCAGTGCAGGCTTAACGGCGGCTGCGGACGAGAATCAAGCGATAAGGATCCTTGGGGAAATAATGCACAATGTTGCGCTCTGTAAACGTATCCGCCAAGGCTTGGTCTGTGTTTGGCCCAATCGAGCGCACAAAGATAAAGGGAGAATCCAAAAAAGGTGAACTAAGCTCCAGCAAAGTGCCATACTCCGTCCAATGCTCAGGGTGCACGATCACTAAAGCTGGCGCTAACGCCTGCGCCTGTTCGGTTAAAAATGGACGTAAGCGGCTAGCAGTAACGCCATACAGTCCAAACATCCCCCCCAATCGCAGCGGAGTGTAAAAGAGAAGATTGGCAGCAATTGCCAAAGCAAGGATCGCCATCGCGGTCAAGCGGCGTACCTTTCGCCAACCCTCTTGGGGGCGATACGGTTCGGCGGGCAAAACAGGCAACCCCGCCAGCCCTGCAAAACCGACTGCGCTGAGCAACACAGCGCTGTGCAATCCCTCGAAGTAGTAGCGCGGACCAAAGAGCGCTGAGCCAATCCAATAAAACAAATAGACAAAGAGCAACGCTGGCAGCACACCTAAAGCCGGCAGGGAGTCCCAGCGCCGCTTCCAGATCACCATCAGCACCCCAAAAGGAATTAAAACCCACGAAAAGCCTCCCCAGCCGAATAAATCATGCCGTCCAAAGAGAAGACTGTATTTTAGGTTAACCCATGCCATACGCAGGTTGTGCCCTCCCTCCGCTCGCCCGTAGCCAGGACCGAAGCCGACTCTATCGTACTTCCACCACAGGGTATAAGGATTGAGAAACGGATCGCCGCTGACCGCATACTGCCACACAAACAACAAGCCAGCAACGCCTCCGGCCAGCGAAGCAAAAGCGATCACACGCCAGCGCACCTGACGGTCGCCAAATCCCAATAGCCACAGGGCATGAAACCCAAACGGAATTGCTACGCCTACGGCGGTCAGAGGACGGGTGAGCGCCAAAATGCCCAAACTCAACGCCCCCACCACAAGCGGCAAACCAAGCGGCAGGCGGCGCGCCCTGCCACTGCCTTGAAAGACATCCATCCAGCTTAGGATAAAGGTCAAGG
This sequence comes from uncultured Anaerolineae bacterium, assembly GCA_937129505.1. Taxonomy (GTDB): domain Bacteria; phylum Chloroflexota; class Anaerolineae; order Anaerolineales; family UBA4823; genus NAK19. Next base: position 12,842 of record CAKZNJ010000416.1, read on the forward strand.
TCAAGAAAAGGCCAAAGAGATGAGAGAGCAAAGAGCCTGAATTCAGCCAAAAAAAGGGCGAAGTCAGGGTCAAGCCAACGCTGAGAAGGGCGACCAAGTTGCCAAAGAGCTTTTGTCCTAGCCGATATATCAACCACAGCGACAAGCCCGCTAGCAGTGGATTGACCCATGAACGCACCCCCAAGCGCACGCCAAGCGAAAGCATGGCTGGCCAACCGGGCGGATATTTACCGAAGCGCTGCCCTTGGTAATCCACCACAAAGGGCACCAAAAAGGATTTTTCATAAGGCGGCGACGGCAAGGTCAATTTGTTGCGCGCCATCACCTGCGCCTGCCAGACATATGCCATTTCGTCTTCAATATGGGGCATGGCTTCGAACACCCGTAAGCTGATGGCATGGGCAATCAAAATCCCCCCTAGGCAAAGACACAGAGCAAGCAGGTCACTGCAATGACAACGAAGGCTACGAGCGATTGACCGGAGACTCATGAATTGTTGGTGGCAATAAGCCGACAGAGAATCATATGAAGAAGAGAAGCCGGCGATCTTGCCCGATAGTTAATCGGTTGGCACAGCGCCGACGGTTTTTAGGGCGGCTAGAGCTTGGGTGTGCAAAACACCGTTCGAAGCCAAAACGCCGTGATTTTCAGCCAGGGTGCGTCCGCGCGAGAAATCCAATGCCTTGCCATTCAAGTCGGTGATCTTGCCGCCAGCCTCCTCCAGGATCAGGCTTCCCGCTGCTTGATCCCATATTTTCTCCCGATAGTGCGGTTTTTCGGGGGAGAGCAAGCGCAGTAAAAGTTCCCCATGGCCATCCGCCAACAGGGCATACTTGGCTTGGCTATCCAAGCGCAACGGTTCGGCTTGGATAGCTAAATGAGCTACAAAGGCATCGATGCGCTCGACATCGGTATGGCTGCTTTCAAAGGAACGCAATAAACGCGCCTGACGGATATTTGTTTGAGCCGAGACATGCAAGCGCCGAAATGCCCCGGGCTTGTGTAATGAAGTGATCCAAGCCCCCTCGCCACGTTTTGCAACCAACAAAGCCCCTTGTGCCTCGCTCTGCGGCTGACAGCGGCTATCCAGCTTGGGGCAGCCCAACACGCCAAGTTGAACGCTGCCCTGCTCGACCAGGGCTAAGGCAACGGCATACTGGTCGCCACGCAAAAAACCCTTGGTGCCGTCAAGCGGGTCAAGGGTCCAAAAACGCCCTTCAGCGGGAGCATTGCCGCGTTCGATCCACTCCCACAAGCTGTTTTCCTGAACGCTGGGCTCGACGCGACCGACAAACTGAGCGACAAGTTGCCGGGCATCCTGCGACTGTGCTTGGCGCAACAATCCACTCTCTTCTTCGGCGACCAACCGATCGTGCGGGAAGGCGCGTTGCAAAGCTGCCGCAACCACAGCCTGAGAAGCGTAATCGGCTACCGTAACGGGCGAACGATCCTCTTTGGTCAAGGCAGGATGGACTAATTCTTTTTCGATTTGCGCCGTCAGCAAAGCCGCCTGACGGGTCGCTTCGAGCGCAAATTGCACTTCGAGGGTCATTTCAAACATGGTCTATCCTTGGTGTTTAAGGTTCAACGACGCCGTGCAGGTCATAGGGCATCGCGCTGAGAATGCGCACGGGGACAATTTGGCAAGTAGGAACCCTGCCTTCGATCAGCGTCAAGCCATCTATCTCGGGTGCATCGCGGTAGGTGCGTCCAATTGAAATCACCTGATCGGCTTTGCGACCGTTGCCAGATTGGGCATTTCCTTGACCTTCTACCAGCACCAGTAAACGT
>CAKZNJ010000417.1 GCA_937129505.1 uncultured Anaerolineae bacterium
CGTTGGTCATGTCTATCTGACCACCACAGGCCATGAGCCTTTGGCAAGTATCAAAGCGATGATCATGGGGTGGGAAGAAGTTGAAGCTTCTTCTACCCAAGAGATTGAGGAGGTTGTACCTGATGAGCGCAGTGACTCAGACCAAGTCCAAACCCAAACGGCTTAATTGGCGGGCATTCTTCTTAGAACGGCCGGCCAAACCCTATGTGCACCCTTATTTGGGGGGCACGATCTTGGGGGTCGTCCTCTTCTTAGCCTTTTTTATCACCGGCAACGGGCTAGGTTCCTCCGGTGGCGTCAATCGCATCGTGGTCTTCCTCGAAGACCTGATCGCCCCGGGCCATGTCGATCGCACCCCTTATCTGCTCAAGATGGCTGGCGGCAGTCTGAACCCCTTAGATGATTGGATCGTCTTTGTGACGGTTGGAGCGGTGCTTGGTGGCTTTATCTCAGGGTGGTGGAATGGACGCCTGAAAGTCGAGACCAACAAAGGACCCCGCATTACGGTGCGCCAGCGCTGGGCATTGGCTTTCATCGGTGGAGCCATCATGGGATATGGAGCGCGCTTAGCCCGCGGCTGCACCTCTGGCCAAGCTCTCTCCGGCGGTGCTATCCTGGCGGCCGGCAGTTGGGCGTTGATGTTCGCCATCTTTGGCGGCGCTTATGCCCTTGCCTATTTCTTACGCAAAATCTGGAACTGAGGAGGTCAGGCATGGCACCTTTTCCCCTCCCCTTGGAAGGCTTGCTCGGTAAAGTCGGCATGTATGCCATCTACTTGATCATCGGCTTTCTATTCGGCATGACGCTAGAGATGTCTGGCTTTGCCATCTCAACACGGCTAGCAGCCCAGTTTTATTTCAAAGATTTGACCGTCCTGAAAGTGATGTTCACCGCGATTGTGGTCGGGATGGTGCTGATCTTTGGTGCCTCTGCCTTGGGTTGGTTGGATTACAACCTGATCTGGGTCAACCCGACCTATCTCTGGCCGGGCATTTTAGGTGGGTTTATCATGGGCATCGGCTTTATTATCGGCGGCTTCTGTCCGGGCACCTCGCTGGTCTCGTTGGCTACCCTTAAAGTCGATGGGCTGTTCTTTGCGCTGGGCAGCGCCTTTGGCATCTTCTTGTTCGGTGAAACCGTAGGCTGGTACGAGGACTTCTTCAATAGCAGCTACTACGGGCGGCTGACCCTGATGGATGTCTTCAATCTACCTGCTGGGGTATTGGTTGTCCTCGTGGTGCTGATGGCGCTGTTTATGTTCTGGGGGGGAGAGCAGCTCGAACGCATTTTTGGCAAACGCGACCTATCTAAAGAACCACGTCTGCGCTTAGCAGGTGCTGCTGCCCTGCTGGTCGGCGCTTTTGCGGTTCTTTTGATCGGCGAACCGGCTGCAGCAGAAAAGTGGACGCGCATCGCTCCCCAAAAAGAGGCTCAATTGCGCAACCGAGAAGTACAAATCCATCCTGGCGAGCTGCTGGATTCGATCGCCAACGATCAATTGCGGGTAGTGATGTTGGATGTGCGCCGCCAGGCGGATTACAATCTCTTCCATCTGCGCGGGGCGCGCAATGTGCCTTTAGATCAAGTGCGCTCGATCATTCCCTCTCTGCTCTTGGAACGCACCGATAACCAAGTGATTGTGGTGATGAGCAACGATGAAGCTGCAGCAACCGAGGCGTGGAAAATTCTGGTTGCGGAAAGCGTCCCGAACGTTTACATTTTGGAAGGCGGCATCAACTACTGGTTGCAGATCTTTGCCGCTGACGATCCTCAAATTGTGCCCACCCCTACCCCAGCACTTGGATTGGATTATATTCGTTATCAATTCCCCGCTGCGCTGGGCGATCGCTATCCGGCGGCCGACCCCTTTGCCCACCACTATGAGTTTGAGTATACACCCAAGATCAAGTTGCAACTCAAGCGCGGACCCAGTGGCGGCGGCTGTGGCTAGATGACATAGTATGTGGGGGTGAGTGCTCACCCCCCTCCACTTCCCACAATTCCCTCATCCCCAACCCTTCTCCCTAGGGGAGAAGGGGGAAAAGTTCCCCTCTCCCCGTGGGAGAGGGGCTAGGGGTGAGGGCTATTCCCCTCGGCAGAGGGGCTAGGGGTGAGGGCTTCTCCCCTCCACTTCCCACCTTTCCCTCATCCCCAACCCTTCTCCCTAAGGTAGAAGGGGGAAAAGTTCCCCTCTCCCCGTGGGAGAGGGGCTAGGGGTGAGGGCTACTCCCCTCGGCAGAACGGCCAGGGGTGAGGGCTACTCCCCTCCACCTCCCACCTTTCCCTCATCCCCAACCCTTCTCCCTAAGGGAGAAGGGGGAAATTTTTCTTGCCGAATAAGACCGCCGATGTCTTCTTCCATAACCCCTCCAACTGAAACGATGAAATCACCTTATAGGCGGTGTTTTCTCTAATGCTTTTGCGCTGGGGAAGGGATTACGCTATTCTTTCTCGTAGGGCTTACCGCCAGCCGCCGGCGGCTGACCACGCCCAATCACACCAGCCAGGACGATGATCGTCACCAGATAAGGCGCCATTTCAAGGAACTTATTATGGATCGGAACCCGCAGGATGGTCAGCTTTCCTGCCAGCGAGTCCGAGAAA
>CAKZNJ010000418.1 GCA_937129505.1 uncultured Anaerolineae bacterium
AGGCAAGTTCGGCTCGGCTTGGATTTTGTATTTCTCTACCCCCTCGAACAATGATGTCATGAGTAGGAGCGCCAGCGCCTTCCCCGCAATGACTTCGTTCGACATGACCCGAAGGGGCTGGGTTCAAATTGATGGGTATGGATCGGATGCACAATAACCCGGAAGATAAGAGACACAAGGACTCTCTCCAGAGTTTACAACTTTTTTCGCTTGCCCTTGATCCTACTCCAGACATAGACGAGAAACATCCGAGTCAAATCCACCCACCGAACAGGGTAACCGATGACCGCCTGCCAATTGGTTCGAAATCCATACCGCTCACGCATAAAGCCAAGGGAAGGAAAGGCCCTACTGATGACCGTGCGTAGCCGCGCCGATGGCTGCAATTGTTCAAATTGTTTCAAAGCAAGAGCAACTCGGGTGGGGGAAATCACACTCATTGAACGGACATGGTCCTCCTCTTCTCTGGACATTTGAGCGCTCAGCCGCTCCAGGACTTCATCTGGTGGAGCGCAATCAAAAGCTCGTTTAACTTGACCAAATGTATAGTAGGCGGCTGCACTCCAAGACAGATGTTTTGCCCCTTCGACAAATTCATCCCATCGGATCTCTGTTGAATATTGATTGAGAAACCGCGCCACATCTACCAGCCATAACAAGCCAATGCTTGCCAAGCCATGTTGATATCCTAAGTGACCACATAAATAGAGCAGATGAGCTGTGGGCGATAAGGTAAAGACATTTTGCCCCCATTTTTCCAGAGGGACTATCCTGTTCCAAAACCATTCCATGTCTACTTTTTGACGATATTTTTCTCCACCCCCCAAGAGCCAATGCACCTCGATATCCACATGCGGTGGCTCAGACTGGCGCAGGTGGACATCGTGGGTGACATCCTTCTTCATCATTTCAGTCTGGAGTAATGTCGGTTCTTCATATCCTTTTTCCTTCAACATCGTCACCGCTTTAGGGATATCCTGCTTGTGTACGAGAATATCCAAATCGCTCATCGGTCTTAATCCGATGTCTTCATACAAGGAATGAACAAATACCGCACCTTTGAACAAGACAATTTGAATGCTCTGCGATCCCAATAAACTGACCACCCGCTCCAATTCAGAGAGAAAAATCCTATTTCGCCCCAACGTTGTGAGATAAGATTGTTTGAATTTCAGAAAAATTTGCTCTGGAACAGAAGATACATCGTTAAGTAAAGACCAATAGATCAAAGAACTCAAACCGTGACGCTCAGCCCGTTTATAAAGCTGTTGCCAAGTGTCTTGATGATAGAATTCTGCGCTCTTAGGAAATTTCTGCCCCCTTAGCATCTGGATAAGCAATTGATCAATCTCTTCTGATCCAGTCAAATGAATCACTTTCTCCGGAGAACGACACCCTTACTCACCCATTTTCCTTCCGGGTTTCGGTATGCAAAAGAAAAATACAATCTGTCGTTGGCAATTGATTTGACATTCATGGGTGTCCAATTCTTGCAATTCGCCTTGCCTGAATATTCAAGGTTGCGAAAGACCAAAAACGTCAGGCGCCATTTATCCAAAACCAACTCACCAAAGCAACCATCGTCAAAATGATAATGCCCACAAATCTGCCCCATATCACACCGAAGGTCAAAAACAACCGCAACATACTGCACACTCCTGCCCTGTCGGTTCACCGTAACTCCCATTTTCCCCCACCATTCACCGACCATCTTACGGTAAAGCTCCTTCATTTGAGTGTAGTAGTTCGGTGTTGGGGTAAAGGTAAAGGTTGGCGTTACATACAGGGTTGCATACAAAGTCGGGTCTACTGTTGGCCAAGGGGTTGAAGTAGGAAGAAACGAAGGAGTGGGCATTGGAGTAATTGTGATTTGGGCAATGATAGGACTAGCTGTCTGAAAAGGAGTGATGGTTGAAGGCAGATCTTGGGTCGCCATCAAAGGATGGAGATTCCTGCCAGCTTGGCTCGGGCTACAAGCCACTCCGAGCAATAAAGACAAATAAACCCACCAACGTCTCAAGGATGCAAGTTGTATCATTTTCCAAAAAATCTCCCGCGTGGTTTAGATAAATTTTCGAGAGATTCTATATACCCATAGAAACCACTTGACTATCCCAGCGATGCCACGCACCATGATGTTTCTCCAATAATCTCTTTCCTTCACCGGGAGAGGGTAGCCCTATCAATTCCAAGTCAGCATCGACCATGATCTTTACTAAATCTTTGAAGGTAATGCGTGGCTCCCAGCCCAAAGTCTTGCGCGCATAGGAATAATCTGCCAAAAGAAAATCCACTTCGGTAGGACGAAAGTAACGCGGGTCAATTTCGACATACTCCCGCCAATCCATGTTGAGGTAACCAAAGGCTTCATCGAGAAACTCACGCACTGAGTGCGATTCACCAGTTCCAATGACAAAGTCATCGGGTTGATCATGTTGCAGAATTTTCCACATCGCAGCAACATAATCCGGTGCATAGCCCCAGTCACGCTTGGCATTTAAGTTACCTATCAACAGCTTATCTTGTAATCCCAATTTGATTCGAGCTGCTCCTAAAGTTATCTTCCTAGTCACAAATGTTTCTCCTCGCCTTGGAGATTCATGG
>CAKZNJ010000419.1 GCA_937129505.1 uncultured Anaerolineae bacterium
TATCTTTATCTTCCCTTGCTACTCCGCCCATGAGCCGTAAAGGCGATCAAATGCAACCTTTTCCTCAAAGCCTCGCTCTGTTTGAGGTAAAACCCTCTTGGTTGTAACCGCACATAGCGAGGCGTTAACCAGACCTTGGGTTGCTGTTCCCCTCACCCCCGGCCCCTCTCCCACGAACGGGGGCAAGCTCCCTTCCCCCATAGGGGGAAGGGCAGGGGATGAGGGAATAACATAACTTCCGCTCAGCTGCCGAGCAGGCAGGTGCGGCTCGGCTTGAGTTTTGTATTTCTCTACCTCCCTAAACAATGATGTCATGAGTACGAAGTGGGACATCCTAAGATTTCTCAGCCGCTATCGCTCCTTCGAAATGACATTGGGAAAGCGCCAGCGTTCGTTCGGAGTGACACGCTGAGTCCGACACATGGCGCAGGCGTCTCGCCTGCGCCTCCGCTGTAGGAGCGGAGATGCTCCGCCACCGCACAAGCACACGTCCCCCGTCCGCCATATCGCGGGTGTGTGGCTTCCCTCTACCAGACACCGCAGGCGAGGATGCCTGTGAACCGACGGCGACCCCAGAATCGGACGTGTTCCTTCGCTTTCACCCTGCGAGAACCACCATAATAGGATGAAAATCACTTGAAGGATATGAAAAATTATGTAAAATTAATACAGTATCCCATATCCACCGTTTTTTTGCCAAAGGCGGTCAGGGTGTTTTCACATCTATTGAGCGTCTCAACTGAGCAGCGCTGGAAAGAAGCACAGTTGGAGTTAAAGGGTTTAGCGCCTACTCCTCAAGAAGAGTGGCAACGGTCACTTGCCTTCGTCGGCTTGGGAGCAGCCGATAAAGCGGCAATGTCCCGTTCGGTTGAGGCATTAATGCGAAGCGGGGCAGAGCTGGTGGCAAATACCTATGAGCATTTACAAAAATTTCCCGAAACCGCAACCATTCTCGGCTGGGAAGACGGCCTTGACCCTCAGCACCTAGAAGAACGCCGCCGCTTTTTTACCGTGTGGCTGGCACGCACATTGGGCATGGATACCAGCGATGAATTTGCCGCCTATCTCTTCAGCGCTGGCAAATACCATGCCGGCCACGGTCCCCGCCAGATTCACACGCCCCCCACGTACGTAACTGCTTCGATGGGGATGGTTGTAGCCTCGTTTGCCCAGGATCTTACCAAAGCTGATTTGTCTTCTCAGGAGATCGCGGCAGCTTTAGCAGGCTGGAGCAAATATCTGAGCGTGCAACTTAACCTCATGCTTTTTGGCTACCATGTCGCTAGAGAGTTCGAAACAGGCAATCTGCCCATTCCGATTAAGGTGTTTGGCACACTTCGTCCTATTTTGGGAAAGACCCAAGTCATTGTGTGCGTCAACCCGCAGGACACCGTATCGAGGGCTTTGAGCAAATTCTTCAACTATTATCCTGAAGCCCGCCCGCACGCCTTAGAAAGATTGTGGGACACGGAGGAGAAAAACCAGAGCGAGTGGTTGGAAGTTGTCCCCATCTACATTTTGCGTAAAGGCTGGCGTATCTTGTTGAACGGACGTGAGCTCATTTATCAAGGCGGTTTTGAACAACCAATCGGCGAACAGGACGAAATCTCCATTTTTCCGCCCGGCCGCTGAGGTCATCCCCCATGATATGGATGACAGAGCCGTTTCATGTCAACAAGGGCTTAATCGAATAGGGGTATCCAAAACCTAGAAAGGAGGTGCATCCGTAAAAATACAAACTGCACTGCACTGAAAATCAACCGCTGTCGGAACTCGCAGAAAAAATCAAACACGTTCATTTATTCCAAAGGAGGTAAAAATGACAACACTGGGAGGCTATGCCGATCGAATTGGCCGCATTGACCTGACAACCCTATCTGTAACGTATGAGTCGATCCCGGATGAATGGGCACGAAAATATATCGGTGGGCGCGGTTTGGGCGTAAAGTACGTCTTTGAGAATGGGGCGCAGGTTGACCCTCTTTCTCCAGAGAATATTCTCTGCTTCATGAACGGGCCGCTCACTGGCACAGAAGCAAACATGAGCGGGCGCATGGCAATTGTCACCAAGTCTCCTCTAACGGGCACCGTCTGCGATAGCCACCATGGAGGTTGGTCGGCAGCCCGGTTGCGTTGGGCAGGCTTTGACGGCTTGATTTTCAAAGGTGCAGCCGATAAACCGGTGTACGCTTATGTCCATGACGGCCAGGTTGAACTGTTGGACGCTTCTGAGGTATGGGGAAAGGGTGTCCATGATACGGTGAAGTATTTCCGCGAAAAATACGGCGAAAAAGATTTATCGGTGATTGCCATCGGCCAAGCCGGGGAAAATTTGGTTCGTTTCGCCAGCTGGGTGAATGAGAACGATCGCGCCAGCGGGCGGGGCGGCACTGGCTGTGTCGGCGGCAGCAAGAAACTCAAAGCAATTGTCATCAAAGCACAAAAGAAGATGCCCAAAGCAGCCAACCTAGAGGCATGGAAGGAAGCCCATAAGCGTGCGCTGGCAACCATCATGGCTGAAGAGAACATTACCAGCCCGCGCAAAGGTGGCTTATCTGTCTATGGCACAAATGTCCTGATGAATATCACCAGCAACATGGGCGCTTTACCCACCCGCAACGCTTTAGTCACCTCCTTTGAGGAACACGCAGAAAAGATCAGCGGCGAGTGGGTTAAAGAGCACATCTTGGTTGATGACCCCACCTGCCATGCCTGTCCTGTTGCCTGCAAAAAGGAAGTCGAAATCAAAGAGGGCCCCTTTGCCGGCTTGCGCATGGAAAGCCTCGAATACGAGCCGGCCTGGTCATTGGGGGCAAACTGCGGCAATGACGATGCGGCATCCATCGCCAAGTTAATCGATATGGCAAACGATTATGGTGTGGATGCGATTGAGGTCGGCGATGTGCTTGCCGTGTACATGGAAGCCAGCGAGAAGGGTTACACCAATGGCGCTGGTGGCTTGAAATGGGGGGACTATATGGGAATGGTCGAAACCGTGAAAAAGATCGCCTTCCGCGAAGGGATCGGAGCTACGCTCGCTGAGGGCACAGAACGGGCAGCCAAAGCCTGGGGGCACCCCGAGATCGCCATGACCGTTAAGGGGATGGGCATTCCTGCCTATGATCCGCGTGGGCTCAAGGGGATGGGCATCGCCTACGCCACCAGCAACCGCGGCGCCTGCCACCTGCGCGCTTATACGCCGGCTGCTGAGCTTAACATCATGCCCTTCCGCTCGCTCAAAGCCGATCCGCTGGAGTGGAAAGGGAAAGGTGAGCTGGTCAAAGTATTCCAGGATGTCCATGCTGTCTCTGACTCATTCGACCTGTGCAAATTCTCCGCTTTTGCTGAAGGCATGGAGGAATATACGGCGCAGTTCAATGCCATTACCGGCCTGAACTATACCGTCGGAGAGATGCTCAAATGCGGTGAGCGCATCTACAACCTCGAACGGTACTACAACAACCTTGCCGGCTTCCGTGAAGGCAGCGACTACCTGCCTGAGCGCTTCCTCAAGGAACCCTCTACTATGCCCGGCTCGAAGGGCCATGTGTGCGAACTGGACTTAATGCTTGAGGAGTACTACAAAGCGCGCGGTTGGGTCAACGGGGTTGTGCCCGAAGAGAAGCTCAAAGAGTTAGAGATTATCTAAGCGCTTCCAGCACACCAACTTAACCTCGAACGACCGTAAAGCGGAGCAAATTTCGCTTTGCGGTCGTTTATTTGTCCTTGCCGGAGAAGTCCTGAATCTCTACCCCCCACCACGCAGGGTTTTCCAGCCCAATTTCTCGAACAAAGGCTCGACAACCGCTGCTTCCCCCTCAAGAATAAGCTGAACTCTCCCTACCGATAGGGAACCGATGCGGTAGGGTTCTATTTTCTCCAGCCATGCTTGCCACCCTGCTCCACGAATTGTACCCTCTGAGATCTCACCTCCCAAGGCGTGCAGATATTCCTGCAGTAGCCAAAGTGGCACCCCATGAACAGCGCACTCAATTCTCATTGACGAAAAGCAAACGCGGCTGTTAACCGCCTCCCACGGGCGGGAAAATGTCAATTTTGTCGTCAGCTTGCAAGGGCGTTTTATAGTCTTTCTCTAAGTAATAAACATCCCGCCCGTTGATAAATACATGGATATGTCCCTGCAGGTTGCCTTGCTCATCCACCAACTGTTCTCGCAAAGCGGGATATCGCTCGACAATGGCATGGATCAGCTCCTCAACCGTCACGCCATGATTGAGATCGAGCTCAACTGTTTTCTGACCCACAATTGCCCGCAAGGTGGCATAAAAATTTATTTTCATCGCGCTAATTCTCCTAAATCATCTGTTTGGGAAGGGTTGCTGGCGAGGACGGAGCAGTTTTTACTGGAGTAGATTACTCTAATTATACCAGCAAGTGCAAATTGCGGAGCATTCTATCCCTGCATGTGAGCTTTGCAGTATTCCTTCATGCCCTTGGTGTTCTTCGTGTTAGGTAATTATCTTGCCTTTGCCATTGGATTGCGCTTAAGGACAGCGGACGATCCCTTGCGCGTACAAACAGCCACCGCAGGTCGGAAACGTATTGCCGTAGCAATCTTCCCCATTGGCTAAAGATAGCTCACAACCGCCACAGGCGGCGCAAGGTGCAAAGTCAAAGCGCTGCACCTTTTCGCGAAAAGCGGTATAGTAAGGTTCCTCCCACAGCTCCAACAACGCATGTTCTTGGAGATTGCCGACAAAATAGGCTTGCGAGAAGCGCGGTCGGTTTTCCGCTAAATAACTGGTATGGTCATGCAGTAAAGGCAAACAAGGACTGACGCCGCCATGCCATGCCACTGAGAGCGAGCCGCGTTGGATAAACGGACACCAATCGCTGGCGCTACTCAGGTTCACCCCACCCCAACTGGTGTTAAAACCACTGCGCAAGGTCTGGATAAAAGGTTCAACGGTGAAGGCATCGAACTCAACGCGGGGAAAATCGAGCACAGGAATCCATTTAGAGGAGATATACAACGGCTCATGCAAGGCCCGTGCATAGAGGGATTCGCGCACCATCTCTACCGTGTAGGGCAAAACATTGGTGACCAGAATGTGTTTAGCCCCCAAACGCTTGCGCCACGTGTAAAGCTCAGGCAAGTCATGAATATTGCGCTTCATGGCAACAAAGACAATCCCAATCTCAGGGTGGGGAAGATGTGCTGGAGGGCGAAGGCGGTGGAACATTTCAATATTCTCTAACACCTTTGGCAGCTCCGCCCCCAAGCGAATATCAGCATAGCTTTCAGGGCGGATACCATCGAGTGAAACCCATAATCTGGCCAAGCCGGCTTGAATCAGTTGTTTGGAGCGCTGAGGTGTGAGCAGGGTGGCATTCGTGATCAGCTCCACTGCTGAAGCAACTTTTTTGGCGGCAGCAACCATCTCGATGATATTGGGATGCGCTAGGGGTTCCCCAACGCCGCCGAAGAATACGCTCGGCGGAGGAGATAACGCCTGAATCCCCTCTAGAATTTTCGCGAAAACGCTTTCATCCATGTATCCCCCCTGCTCCTCCCAGATGTTGCGCATACACATCACGCAGGCAAGGTTGCAGATGTTGGTTGCTTCGACATAGATTTTTCGCAAGCTGGAGACCGGCGGGAGGATCTCTAAGTGGTCTTCTCGCTCCTGAATCTGGATCGTCTCACCAGCGCACCAGCCATAACGCCTTGCCAGGGCTTCGGGAATCATCACCGGGATACCGTTGGAAGTGGATTTGTTGTTTGGATTACTGACCATATCACCTGCTCTCTTATCTTTTGCCCTATAAGAAATCTCTGGTAAGGTATTCTTTGGAGATAAGTCTCTCTTGGGGTAAGTAAATTGCAGTTTTTTGGATCTGCATCTGGGCTAGGTAGCGAACCATCAGC
>CAKZNJ010000420.1 GCA_937129505.1 uncultured Anaerolineae bacterium
CGCATCCGCCGCAAACCCGCCTATGTAGATTGGGATCTCTGCACTGGCTGCGGTGTCTGTCAAGAAAAATGCCCTTTCAAAGTCGACTCGGCCTTTGAGCGCGGTATTGGACCTAGAAAAGTCATCTACACTCTTTCCCCGCAAGCCGTTCCAAACAAACCGGTCATTGACGCCCAAAACTGCCGCTACTTGCAATCGAAATGGGACATTGAAGCAGGCCGCATTTCCGCAGCAGATGCCAAAGGCAACCCTGCAAAACCGAAATGCGGCGCTTGTGAGAAATTTTGCCCCACCGGCGCGATCCGCTGGGATCAAACCGATACCTTCTACGAAGAAAAGGTCGGTGCTGTTATCCTAGCTACCGGTTATGACCTCTTCCCCCAGAGCCGCTTGCCAGAGTACGGTGGGGGAAAAATTCCCGATGTAATTGACGGCTTGGCTTTTGAGCGCTTATTGGCCGCCAGCGGCCCTACCGCAGGAAAAATCCTCCGTCCCTCCGATGGAAAACTACCGTTAGAGGTAGTCTTCATCCAATGTAGTGGTTCACGCGATCCAGAGCACGGCGTCCCCTATTGCTCGAAAATCTGCTGTATGTACACCGCCAAACAGGCAATTTTGTATAAACATCGGTTACCGCAGGGTCAAGCGTATGTATTCTATATTGATGTGCGCGCTGGCGGTAAGGGATATGAAGAATTTGTCAACCGCGCCATGGAAGAAGATGGAGTGATCTATCTGCGTGGCAAAGTCAGCCGTCTGTTCCGTGAAGGGGACAAGGTAATTGTCAAGGGCGTAGATACATTGAGCAACCGCACCGTGGAAATCGCGGCAGATTTGGTTGTGCTCGCGACGGCGGTCATTCCCCGCTCCACCAATTCCAAGGTGGCTGAGTTGTTCGGTGTCGCATGCGATGAAAACGGCTTTTTCTGCGCCGCCAACGAAGAATTAGATCCCGTCCTCAGCATTGCTCCCAACGTGTTTCTAGCAGGAACGGCATTGGGTCCCAAGGACATCCCCGAAACCGTGGCTCAAGCGAGCGGTGCGGCGGCGAAGGTTCTTTCCTTGTTTCAAAGACTACGTCGTAGCCAGAACGAAGCGGTTGCCCTCACGGTAGCAGTAGGAGATTGAGGAGAGATTGCATGAGTCGGATTGGTGTTTTTGTCTGTCACTGTGGACATAATATCGCCGGTACAGTGGATGTCAAAACCGTTGTTGAGCAGCTTCAGCGCAATGGGGATGTTGCCTTTGCAATCGACTATAAATACATGTGTTCCGATCCGGGTCAGCAGTTGATTCGGGAGAGCATCGAGAAATACCAGCTTGATGGCGTTGTTGTCGCCGCTTGCTCCCCTGCCATGCACGAATCAACCTTTCGCCGTACCGTTTCCACTGCCGGGCTTAATGGCTTTCGCTGTGAGTCGGCAAATATTCGCGAGCAAGTTTCTTGGGTGCATCAACAAGATAAAGAGGCTGCCACCCATAAGGCGGTAGAAATCACGACATCGATCGTTGAGAAAGTAAAAAGAAATGAGTCTTTAGAACCTCTTATCTTGCCGCTCACCCACCGCAGTTTGGTCATCGGTGGGGGAATCGCGGGAATGCAAGCTGCGCTTGACATTGCCGACGCAGGCTACCCCGTCATCCTTGTCGAACGAACCGCACAGCTTGGAGGCCGCATGGCGGAACTGAGCGGCAGTTATCTAAATTTCCAAGCTGCACCAGACCTGCTCGAGAAAAAAATTCACCAAGTACTCTCCCACCCCAATATTCAAACGTTACTGAATGCTGAAGTGGTCAGCTTATCCGGCTATGTCGGGAATTTTCACGTCAAGGTGAATCAAAATACTCAGCTCGAAGAAGCGCCAGTCATACCTCTCGACCAGACTCAACCTCTGACGTTTTCGTTTGAGGTCGGCGCTGTTGTCGTTGCTACGGGCTGGCAACCCTACAACCGCAGCCGCTTACCCGAATATGGCGGTGCAGACATTCCCGATGTCGTGGATGGACTGACCTTCGAGAAAATGCTGCGCCAAGGGGGTCCCGTCCGCCGTCCTTCAGATGGCAAAATTGCGCGCGAGGTCGTTTTTGTACAGTGTGCCGGCTCGCGCGATCCCGAGCATGGTGTCTCTTACTGTTCGAAAGTTTGCTGTATGTATGTTGCCAAACAAGCCATGATGTACAAGGAGCGGGTAGCCGACGGGCAAGCATACGTCTTCTATATTGACATCCGCTCGGCAGGCAAAAATTATGATGAATATGTCCAGCGCGCCATGACCGATTACGGTGTGCTTTACCTGCGAGGCAAGGTCAGCCGCATCTTCCGCGAAGGGGATCAAACCCTTGTTTGGGGTAGTGATACACTCACGGGGCGAGCAGTTGAAATTGGTGCTGATTTAGTGGTGTTAGCAACCCCCATGCTTCCGTCAGATGGCTCAGTTGAGCTGGGACAATTACTTCACATCAGCACCGATAAGTATGGGTTCTTTAATGAGGCTCACCCCAAACTACGCCCTGTAGAAACCCTGACCGCAGGGATTTATCTTGCGGGAGTAGCGCAAGGCCCCAAAGACATCCCCGAAACTGTCTCTCAGGCTTCGGGAGCAGCCGCCAAGGTGCTCCAGCTCTTCTCGAAAGATGAAATGACCGCCTCACCTTTGGTTGCCAGTGTTATTGAGGAATTATGTGCCGCTTGTGGCGCATGTGTCAAAGTCTGTCCGTATGGAGCCAGGGAAATCCATCCCATTTGGAACTACGCCACCGTCAACGCTGCGCTGTGTCAGGGCTGTGGCGCCTGTGTCGTCGCTTGCCCCAACAAAGCCAGCCAAGTGCACAACTGGCGCGTCGAACAGATCATGGGGATGGTGGATGTGTTGGTAAAAAATTTGGTGTTGTGAGGGATGGATGGTGAGTGATGAGTTGTGAGTGGTGCGTGGTGAGATACGAGTTAACTGTTTATAGTGCTCAGTTAATAGCTTAAGGCTCCGGCAAAATAGCATGAGATCGCTTTGATGAGATTGAACGATGCAGGATTTTAGAAAGCTCAAAGTTTGGGAGAAGAGTCATCAATTAACTCTCGATGTTTATCGGGTGACATTACATTTCCCCAATCATGAGCTTCTTGGATTAACAAATCAGCTCCGGCGGTCAGTTGCATCAATCCCGGCAAACATCGCCGAGGGTTGTGGACGCTCAACCAGCAAAGAAATGAAACAAACTTTTAATATTACCAGAGGATCGGCAACAGAAGCAGAATATCATTTACTGTTAGCTCATCAACTTGACTACATATCTAATCTCGATTATGAACGCCTAAACGCTGAGATCATCGAGATAAAGCGAATGTTGAGCGCGTTGATGACAAAGGTTTCACCCAAACAACCTGAGATGGCAAGCATTGATCTCCAAAAGGATCATCGCCAAGCAACTTCTATTGCACCAAGAAAACATCAGCAAAGCAAGAAATCCGACGAAAAACTGATAACTGAAAACCGTTGACAAAAAACTGTAGTTGGACGTGGATAAGAACCATGAACCAGAACTTTGTTGAGACGATTGAGACTATATCCGGCGAACCCATCCTTCTCTGCTACCACTGCCATAAATGCACAGCGGGGTGCCCGGTGGTGGAGGAGATGGAGTATGGCCCCGATCGCATTTTACGCATGGTGCAGTTGGGAGAAAGAGAACGGCTACTGAAAAGCCGCGATATCTGGCTGTGTGCCGCTTGTGAGACGTGTGGAACACGCTGCCCGAATGGCATTGACATTGCCAAGGTCATGGATGCACTGCGCATGGAAGCCCTGCGCAGCGGTGTGATACCCGCTGAGCCCGACGCTGCCAAATTCCACAAATTATTCCTGTATGTCGTCCAGACCCTCGGACGCAGCCACGAAGCCAGCCTATTGATCGCCTATAAATTATGGACGATGAACCTGATGGCAGATATGGATAGTGGTGTGCAGTTATTCCTCAAAGGCAAAGTACCGCTCTTTCCTAAAACGATCAAGGGGCGCGACCATGTCAAGCGCATCTTCGTCAAGTCTGCTGAAGCAATTGCACCGGAGAAGACTGCTGCTGCAGAGGCAGCAATCTCACAGGAGGCAAAATGAGCGCCTACACCTATTATCCGGGTTGCAGCCTAGAATCAACCGCCTGTGAATATGACGCATCGGTACGAGCTGTTTTCAATGCACTGGAAGTCCAACTGCTTGAGCTGGAGGAGTGGAATTGTTGCGGAGCTTCTTCCGCTCACAGCGTAAATCCGCTTTTAGCCTTAGCTTTGCCCGCCCGCAATCTGGCTTTAGCGCAACCGCTCGGGCACGATCTCGTGATGCCTTGTGCGGCTTGTTTTAACCGCCACAAAAGCGCCGATTATGAACTGCGCCATGACCCCCAACGGCGCAAAGAACTAGAAGAAATTGTCGGTTTTAGCTATAAGGGCAACATCGCCGTTCGCCCCTTGCTGGAAGTCCTGGTCTGCGGTGTGGGCTTGGAGCGCATTCAGGCGCGGGTGCGCCAGCCCTTGCAGGGGTTGAAAGCGGTAGGATATTACGGATGCCTATTGGTGCGTCCGCCTGAAGTGACCCAGTTCGAAAACCCCGAGAACCCGCGCCTGATGAATCAATTATTAGACCGATTAGGTGCTGATCCAATCGAGTGGTCTTACGCCACAGAGTGCTGCGGTGGGGGGCTTTCGCTGACGAAGTCCAGCGTGGCAGGCCGCTTGGTCAACCGTCTGGTAGAGCGCGCCAGAGAAGCCGGGGCAGCGGCAATCGTCACCAGTTGTCCGCTTTGTCAGATCAACCTTGAAATGCGTCAAAGCGGGGTGCAAAAAATGCCCATCTTCTATTTTACCGAACTGATGGGATTGGCTTTTGGGCTAGCCGAAGCGGAGACCTGGTGGGGCAAACACTTGATCGATCCTCGTCCGCTGCTGGCCGAAATTAAACCAGATCGCCATGCAGTGATCGGATAAGACTGGTATTTGGGATGGAAGCATGAGCGAAGAGCAAATTTCGACCTTCTCATCATCAACTCAGCCGATCGGGGCAGTTTTGGTCATCGGCGCTGGCATCGGTGGAATGCAAGCCTCGCTTGACCTCGCCGAAGCCGGCTTTAAGGTCTATCTTCTGGAAAAATCCCCTGCCATTGGCGGCACAATGGCCCAATTGGACAAGACCTTTCCAACCAATGATTGTGCCATGTGTATCATGTCACCCAAATTGGTGGAAGTCGGCCGCCACCTCAACATTGAAATCCTAACCACCTCCGAGATCGAGGGCATCGAAGGCGAGGCGGGGAATTTCCGCGTCAAAGTGCGTCGCCATCCGCGCTATGTCAAGTTAGATGCCTGCACCGGCTGTGGTGACTGTGCCACAGCCTGCCCTATCTCCCGCCAGGACGAGTTCAATGGCGGCCTCTCCTTGCGCAAAGCGATCTATAAACCTTATCCCC
Source organism: uncultured Anaerolineae bacterium (assembly GCA_937129505.1). Classification (GTDB taxonomy): domain Bacteria; phylum Chloroflexota; class Anaerolineae; order Anaerolineales; family UBA4823; genus NAK19. The sequence continues at coordinate 5,455 of CAKZNJ010000420.1, forward strand.
AAGCCATTCCCAACGCCTATGCCATCGAAAAAGCCGGTGTGGCGCCTTGCCGTGACGCCTGTCCCATCCATCAGCGCGCCCAAGGTTATCTTGCGCTGGTGCGCGAAGGACGATTTTTAGATGCCTACCGCACGATCAAAGAAGATAATCCTTTTCCCTCGGTCTGTGGACGCGTTTGCAATCATCGTTGCGAGGATGCCTGTTCACGCAACGAAACCGATCAACCGGTCAATATCATGGCGATCAAACGTTTCGTTGCCGATTGGGTCTGGTCAAAAATGGACAGCGGGGAATTGACACTTGAGCAAACTCGTTGGATCACTGAAGGAGAACCAAAGGCTCAAAAGGTAGCCGTTGTCGGTGCTGGTCCTGCTGGTCTGACTGCGGCGTTGGATTTGGTGCGACTGGGTTATGCGGTCACCGTCTTCGAAGCGCTGCCAGTAGCGGGGGGCATGATGCGGGTTGGTGTCCCCGAGTATCGCCTGCCCTATCAATTGGTGCAACGGGAAATCGAGCAAATACTTGCCGAGGGCGTAGAACTGCGCTTGAACAACCGCGTGGATAACATCCCTGACCTGCTGAAACAGGGCTATGATGCTGTGTTTGTCGCGGTCGGGGCTCACGGCGGGATTAAGCTGCCTATCCCAGGTGCAGATTTACCCCAAGTGACTGTCGCCACCGATTTTCTGCGCCAAGTGAGTTTGGAGGACAAAGCTAAAATCGCCGCACAGCTAAAAGGTAAGCGGGTGCTGGTCTTAGGCGGTGGCAATGTCGCCATTGATGCCGCAATGAGCGCTGTCCGCCTAGAGGCAAGCTGGGTGGGAATGTCTTGCTTGGAGAGCCGCGAGACCATGCCCGCCCATGATTGGGAGGTGCGCGATGCCGAAGAAGAAGGCATTGCCGTTTACCCCTCGCGCACCTTCAAAGAAATTACGCAGGAAAATGGAAAAGTTAGCGGGGTGCGCTGTGTACAGGTCAACTTCCGCGGCTTCATTGACGGCAGACCAGACTTTGACGAAATCCCCAACACCGAAGAAGTTATCCCCGCCAATCTTGTTATCTTTGCCATCGGTCAGCGTCCCGAATTGGACTGCCTGAACGGCGAAGTTGAGACCATTCGAGGGCGCTTCTTGAAAGTAGATGAAGAGACTCTCGCCACGAATGTACCTGGCATCTTCGCCGGTGGAGACGCAGTAACCGGTACTTCTTTTATCGTTAACGCCATTGCCGCCGGCCATCGCGCTGCCCAATCCATTGATCGTTATCTTAGGGGCGAGAGCTTGACTTTCCATCCTTCTTGTCCCCCCAAAGTGCAGTTGAATCCTACGGATCTTGCAACGCGACTGCTAGAGTCACCTGCAGCCCGAAAGACACGAACCGAAACCAAAGCCCGTCCTGCCGCTGAGCGGAAGGTCGACTTTAACGAGGTTTATGGTGGTTTGAGTGAAGAAGAAGCCCGAGCCGAAGCGGCGCGCTGCCTAAGCTGTGGGATTTGTTCAGAATGTTTGCAGTGCGTTTATGCCTGCCGCGCCAAAGCCATTGACCACAACCAACTCGAGACCATCGAAGAGATTCAGGTTGGCGCTGTCTTGCTTGCACCTGGCGTCCAACCCCTTAACGATCAGATCCGTCCTGAATATGGCTATGGACGCTATCCCAACGTCATCACCAGCCTTGAATTTGAGCGCATGTTGAGCGCTTCTGGACCTTTTGCTGGGGTCGTGCAACGCCCCTCCGATGGGCATCACCCCGAAAAGATCGCCTGGATCCAGTGTGTTGGCTCACGAGACAATTCTTGCGGACAGGGATATTGCTCTTCTGTATGTTGCATGTACGCCACCAAAGAAGCCATCATTGCCTGTGAGCATGACAGCCGTATCCAACCGACAATTTTCTATATGGACATTCGCGCCTTTGGCAAAGGTTTCGATGCCTACATCGCCAGAGCCGAAAAAGAGCAAGGCGTTCGTTATGTGCGCAGTATGGTCTCCAGTGTGCGCGAAATCCCCGGTAGCCGCAATTTGCGCGTTAGCTATGTCACCTTTACTGCCGAGGGAAAACCCGTTCCTCATGAAGAAGAATTCGACCTTGTGGTTCTTTCCGTCGGATTGAAGCCCACGCCCGAAGCTCTCGAGATGGCGCGGCGCTTGGGAATTAACTTGAATGAATTTGGATTCGCCGAAGCACCGCTCTATCATCCTACCCAGACGAATCGGGAGGGGATTTTCGTCGCCGGAGCTTTTGGAGAGCCGAAAGACATCCCCGAAACCGTCATCGAAGCCAGTTGTGCCGCTGCTCAAGTTTCAGCCCTGCTAGCAGGTAGCCGCGGGACACTCACCCGCCAAGCCGTCTACCCTCCTGAGCGAGATATTAGCGGGGAAGAGCCGCGCGTGGGCGTTTTTGTCTGCCATTGCGGGATCAATATCGGTGGAGTCGTTAACGTTCCCGAAGTTGTCGAGTACGCCAAGAGCTTGCCCGGCGTTGTCTATACAGAGCGCAACCTCTACACCTGCTCTCAGGACACGCAACAAAAAATTGCCTCAAAAATTCAAGAACATGGCTTGAATCGCGTGGTCGTTGCCAGTTGTACCCCCCGCACTCACGAGCCGCTATTCCAGGACACCATTCGACAAGCCGGGTTGAACCCCCACCTTTTCGAACTAGCCAATATTCGCGAGCAAGATGCCTGGGTTCATCGCACTACACCGCAGATTGCCACTGAGAAAGCAAAGGAACTGGTCGCCATGGCAGTCGCTAAAGCCCGCCGCTTGCGCCCCATTCAACGGGGCAGTTTCGACGTAGCCCACCAAGCTCTGGTCATCGGAGGTGGGTTGGCAGGCATGACCGCAGCGCTTTCGATTGCCCGTCAAGGTTTCCCAGTTTATCTGGTTGAACGCCAAGCCGAATTGGGGGGCAATTTACGCCATATCCATATCGGTTTGGATGACAGTGATCCTCAACAATTGCTCAATGACTTGATCCATGCTTTGCGCGATGAGCCGCGCATCACCATCTTGACCGAGAGCGAAGTCATCGAAACACGCGGCTATGTGGGACAGTATACTTCGGTGATTCGCCATGTCGATGGTAGTTGTGAGGAACTGACTCACGGCGTCATCGTTGTCGCAACAGGTGGGCGGGAGATTTCCACCAGCTTATACGGATATGGCAAAACCCCAGGGGTGGTCAGCCAGCGGGAACTCGAAGCCCAACTGAAAGAAAAGGGTGGGGCGCCTGAGTCGGTGGTGATGATTCAATGCGTTGACTCACGCGATGAAGACCATCCCTATTGTTCGCGCCTCTGTTGCACCCAGGCGATTAAAAACGCCCTGGAGATCAAACGGCGAAATCCTCGCAGTCGCGTATATATCCTCTACCGCGATCTGCGCAGCTATGGCTTTCGCGAGGGACTTTACACCGAAGCGCGGCGACAGGGGATCGTCTTTTTGCAGTATGACCCTGCCGCACCCCCGCGCCTAGAGACTAGCGCCGATGGAAAGTTATGGACACATGTCACCTCACAACCAGAAGGTGAAGAGCTCCATTTCTGTGTTGAACAAGTTGTCTTGAGCATCGGCGTTGAGGCTGAGCCAGGCAACGAAGCCCTCAGCCGCCTGTTGAAACTGCCTCTCACGGCGGAAGGATTCTTCCTAGAAGCTCACGTCAAACTGCGCCCGGTAGATTTTGCTGCCGATGGCGTCTATCTGGCTGGACTAGCACACTCCCCCCGCGCAATTGATGAGACGATCGCTCAGGCCGAGGCCGCAGCGGTTCGGGCAGTTGCTCTCTTAGCCAAGCAGCAACTGACTGCCACCCCCATCATTGCCACTGTCAATCCCCGCTTGTGTTCAGCTTGCGGGCTATGTGTGGAAGTGTGCCCCTATGGTGCCCGCCGCTTGGAAGCCGGGGCTGCTTATGCCGAAGTGGTCGCGGTGCTTTGCCAAGGATGTGGCGCTTGTGTGGCAGCTTGTCCCAACAAAGCCAGCCAGCAGTTGGGCTTCGAGTTCTTACAAATTGCCGATATGATTGATGCTGCCTTGGTATGAGTAGATCTTCTCCATTAGAAAGAATGCTAGGAGTTGATGAATGACAGAAACGACAGACTATGAACCCAAGATCATCGCTTTTTTATGCAACTGGTGTACCTACACAGGCGCTGATCTAGCCGGTACAAGCCGGTTGCAATATCCACCCAATGTTCGGATCATTCGCTTGATGTGTAGCGGTGCGGTAGACCCGATGTACGTGCTCAAAGCCGACCTAGCCGGCGCAGATGGGATCCTGATCGGCGGTTGTCACCCTGGCGATTGTCACTATCAGGAAGGGAACTACAAAGCCCGCCGTCGGGTGGTCGCCCTGAAAGAGATCCTCAAAAGCGCCGGCTTCGATGAGGAGCGCATTTGGCTGCGCTGGATCAGCGCCAGCGAAGGAGCCCGCTTTGCCGAGACGGTGCGCGAGATGACCGAAGCAATGCGTGCCAAGGGACCCAACCCTATGAAGCAGATGTGGGCTGTTTAGCGCAAGGCGCATGGAACAACTTAGACGAATGGAGATAGAAAAGAGCCGATGAACATCTCTTTGCAAGTCGAGAACGGTAACACGCTGCCAGCGCTTCAAGGTTTCTTGCAAAGCCTGCTAGAAAAGCAAATCGTGGATGTTTTGTTAGTCCCTATGCGTACCTCCGGCGCCTCGGTAACCCCTGCTTTGGTTAGCGATCCGGCTTTGCTCGATCAGGCAGATCCTTTAGCTCCAGTGCTGCCGGTAAACGCTGCTACTTGGGCAGGCAAGGTTAGCCTGCGTGAGCCGCGCCCGCGCCTTGGAGCGGTCCTGCGTTCCTGTGAGGCGCGTGCACTGGTTGAACTGACCAAAATGGCTCAAGCCAGCCTCGAAGATCTGCTTCTGATCGCGGTTGACTGCGCCGGCACGTACGCCCCGCCAGTCTTTCTGCGCAAAGAAGCCCAAAGCGATCACCCTCTTTGGGCGGATTTATATGCTGCCACTCGTCAGAAACCTGACCTACCCAACCCAGAACTGCGCCTCGCCTGCCAGATCTGCGAACAACCTGTCTTTGAAAACGCCGCCGTGCGCTTACGCTTGTTGGAGAGCGATCTGGAACACTCGGTGATGGTCGAAGTGCAGGATGAGCTCGCTGAAAAGCTGGGTATCCCCGGAGCTGACGGCAATGGACGGGGGGCAGAAGGCGAGGCGTTGATCGCTGCTCGAACTCAGGCACGCGACCAAGCCTTTGCTGAGATTCGTCTGCGTCTCGAAGGCGAGGAAGGGATCGCTGGTGTATTCGCCTCGTGTATTCGCTGCCACAATTGTATGACCGTCTGCCCAATTTGTTATTGCAAGACCTGTGTCTTCAAGAGTCATGTTTTCGACCATGATCCAATGAAGTATTTGGAATTGTCACGCCAAAAAGGCGCCCAGCGGATGCCACCCGATACCCTGCTCTTCCATCTCACCCGTCAGAACCACATGGCGCTCTCTTGTGTTGGCTGCGGCATGTGCACCGATGCCTGTCCGGCTGAGTTGCCGGTCGGCTTGGTTTTCCGAGCCGTGGCTGATCGATTACAGCACACTTTTGACTACCTGCCAGGACGCAATGTTGCAGAGCCGTTACCTTTGGTCACTTTCAAAGCCGATGAATGGACGGAGGTTGGAGAATAGAAGGCGAAATACTTTCAATCTTTGTTGGATCGACCGATGAGCAGGAAACAGCGGAATAGGAGCACTCAATCCTTTCCTGCTTATCTTGCGCAAGAACCATAAAGGAGTGTCTATGGCTGAACGAACTGATCTGATCCCGATTTATATCATGGGCAAACGCTACGATGTGCCTTCTAGCTTGACCATCATGAAGGCAATGGAATATGCCGGCTATACCTTGGTGCGGGGCGCTGGCTGCCGCGGTGGCTTCTGCGGGGCCTGCTCAACCGTTTATCGCATCAAAGATGATCCCAAGCTTTATTTTGGCTTAGCCTGCCAAACGGTTGTCAAGCCCGAGATGTATCTTGGGCAGATTCCTTTCTTCCCCGCCAAACGCGCCACGTACGATATCGCTCAACTGCAAGCGCAGGCCTCTACCTTGTTTCAAATCTACCCCGAGATTCTGCGTTGCTTGGGCTGTGGCACGTGTACCAAAGCCTGTCCGCAGGAATTGAATGTGAAAGGCTATATGGCTGCCGCCATGCGCGGCGATATTGCTGCGGTGGCTAATATGTCTTTTGACTGCATCATGTGCGGACTTTGTGCGGCGCGCTGTCCGGCGGAAGAGCCCCAATATAACATTGCCATCCTAGCCCGTCGTCTCTATGGCCGCTATCTCTCACCCCGTTCAGACCATCTCCATCAGCGCGTACAAGAAATTCAACAAGGCGCTTTCGATCAAAGTTTGGCGGAACTGAAAGCTCTTGACGTAGATGTCCTGAAAGAACGCTACAAAGCCCGCCCAATTGAAGCCTAGGAGGTTGGCATGACCTATACACCTGAACTTTTAGAACAGATCAAAATCGTTGAAGCCACCCGTCCGCAGCGTTTGGGACAAACTTTCCCGGCGATGCCTTTGGAAGAACGCCAAAAGCTACTCAAGCTCTTCCATCCCGATTACATCGAAGAGGGGATGCGCGAAATTCGCCTTGGAAGCTATAAAGGGAACCGCATGCCCAAAGAATTAGCGGATGTTTTGGAAGGAAGGCCGCACATTGATGCTACCTTTGACTTGAGCAACCCCGATTTCGAAACCGATGTCCTGGTTGTTGGAGGTGGAGGGGCAGGCGCCAGCGCAGCCCTCTTAGCTCAAGAAAACGGCGCAAAGGTGACTTTGGTAACCAAATTGCGCTTTGGCGATGCCAACACCATGATGGCACAGGGGGGGATTCAAGCTGCCGATCGTCCTGAAGACTCGCCCGCCACGCACTATCTGGATGTCATCGGGGGTGGCCATTTCACCAATTTCCCCGATCTGGTTGAAGCGTTGGTGAAAGATGCCCCCATTGTCATTGCTTGGCTGGAAAGCTTGGGGGTCATGTTCGATAAGACCCCTGACGGCACGATGATGGAAGAACACGGTGGCGGCACGAGCATCAAGCGTATGCATTCGGCGCGCGATTATACCGGTGCCGAGATCATGCGCGTCTTACGCGATGAAGTGCGCAACCGGCCGAATATAGAAGTGATTGAATTCTGTCCAGCAGTTGAGTTGGTTTTGGACGAGTCGGGTGCCGTCTGCGGAGCCGTCTTGATGAACTTTGAGACCGAGCGTTATTTCTACGCCAAAGCCAAGGTGGTCATCTTAGCAACTGGCGGCAGCGGGCGATTGCATTATCAAGGATTTCCCACTACCAACCACTACGGCGCCACAGGGGATGGGATTGTTCTCGCTTATCGCGCTGGCGCGGAGCTTGCTTTTTTAGATACCATGCAGTATCACCCGACAGGGGCAGCCTATCCGGAACAGATTTTAGGGCAATTGGTCACCGAAAAAGTACGCGGCTTAGGCGCCCAACCGGTCAACGTCAAGGGGGAACAATTTGTCTACCCACTGGAACCACGCGATGTTGAGTCAGCAGCCTTCATCCGAGAATGCAAAGAACGCAATCTCGGCGTGATCACGCCCAGTGGTCAACCAGCAGTTTGGTTGGATACGCCAATGATTGACCTAATTCATGGCCCGGGCACCATTGAAAAAGCTCTGCCAGCCATGGTCCGCCAGTTCAAGCGTTTTAACATTGATATGGTCCATCAACCGATTTTGGTTTATCCCACACTCCACTATCAGAACGGTGGAGTAAAGATCGACGCATATTGCCGCACCAGTGTGCCCGGTTTATTGGTCGCCGGAGAGACCAGCGGCGGCGTGCATGGGCGCAATCGGTTGATGGGAAACAGCCTATTAGATGTATGCGTCTTCGGACGGCGGGCGGGCATCACCGCTGCGGCTTTGGCTAAAGAACGACGACTCGGCAAGCCAACCCTTGCCCATCTCGAAAGCTGGAATCGCGCCCTAGATCAAATTGGTGTTAATGGCGCAGTGCGCTCACCCATCCTCATCCCAAACTACGCTCGAAAAGGCTAAAATTCACTTTAGCTCA
>CAKZNJ010000421.1 GCA_937129505.1 uncultured Anaerolineae bacterium
AATACCAAAACACGAAGGTAAGGAGAGCAATTCCGATGACAATTGGAACAAAGATCGCTGATACCCGGTCGGCCAACTTTTGGATCGGAGCCTTACTGCCTTGGGCATCCTCCACCATGCGGATAATCTGCGATAAAGCTGTGTCTTTCCCAACCTTTGTAGCTTGAATTTTTAAGTATCCCATTTTATTTAAAGTAGCTTCATAAACAGGATTGCCGATGCTCTTTTCCGCTGGTAAAGACTCACCAGTTAACATTGACTCATCCACCGCTGAACTACCATCCAATACAATTCCATCCACCGCTATTTTCTCACCAGGTTTGATCAGAAGAATGTCTCCTACCTTGACATCCTCTACGCCGATTTCGATTTCCTCTCCATCCTTAAGCAATCGTGCTTTCTTAGGTCGCAAGGCGACAAGTTTACGTATAGCTTCTCCTGTCTGACCTTTTGCTTTTGCTTCTAAATACTTACCCACCTTGATCAATGTGATGATCATAGCTGACGTTTCAAAGTAGACATGGCCTGACAGAAGTCCAAGGGTTATCATCATGCTGTAAAAATAAGCTGCAGAAGACCCCAAACTAATCAACACATCCATATTCGCAGCGCCATTGCGCAACGCCTTGTAAGCTCCTATATAATATTGCCATCCTACATAAAACTGTACAGGCGTTGCTAGAAGCCACATCAATGCGTTTGCCCATGCGGCATGGCCAATAGAATGAGGTAATAGACTAAAATCTCGAGCCATCGAAAAAAGGAACAGTGGCAAAGTAAATATGAGCCCGATTTTTAATAATTTCAACTGACGAGCAACTTCCCGCTCGTGGGCGACCTGCTCGATATTATCCTCAACACCTCTTGTTTCAAGTATGGAAAAGCCTAAAGTGGATATTACTTGGCGAATCTCGACTGTGCCAACAATGGTCGGAATGAACTCAACCTCCAAATGTCCGCTGACCACGTTCAAATTGATTCGCTGTACACCTTCCAACACATGAAGTTTTCGCTCAAGCCGCTGAACCCGAATCGGATCTTCTGTTCCTTCGAGGTACAGCTCTACCTTCCCGGTCGCAATCCCATATCCCGCTCTCTGAACCCTTTGAAGCAAATGATTCAACGCCGTTTTCTGAGGATCATACTCAACAATCGCTCGCTCAGAGGAGAGGTTTACTACCGCGCTCCAAACTCCACTCTCCTTTTTAAGGTTTCTCTCGATAGTTGCGGCGCAATTGGCACAGGTCATGCCTGTCACAGGAAGGACAACTTGCTTGCTAGACATGGGTTCGTTCTGCTCTTCTTTATTCCTCGGTGGGATAATTGATTTCGGCCAATAGCTTTTTCAAAATTTCCTCAGTAGCAGGCGGCTCAAATTGAATGGTAGCCGTTTTAGATTCGACATCTGCCACTACGGTAGTTACACCCTCAATTTCACTTAGTTCAGATTGGATTGTGTGTACGCAGTGATGACACGAGATGTTAGGAATTTTGTAAGTAACAGTGGTCATTTTTGTCTCCTTTGCAAACTTATATGTACCAATTTAAGGTTTGGATATAGTTTCAAACAAATCTGAAATCTCTTTCAGGACTCTTTCTCGATCTTCTGGACTCTCACCTCGCACGGCTGAGATGACGCAAGTGTTTAAATGATCATTAAGAATCATCGTTGAGATCCTATTTAAGGATGATTGAATAGCATGAATCTGATGAATGACATCCATACAATAGGATTCTTGTTCGACCATTTTCTTCACCCCCTTGAGGTGGCCTTCCACAATTGTCAATCTCTTTAAGATTAGGTCTTTGTCCATTCAATCTCCTTATACCCCGCCCCATGGGGTGGGGTATAAGGAGATTTTAATCGGCTATCAAGCCATTGTCAAGATTATTTACCCCAATAGTCTAATTTTGCTATTGCAAGGAACTTAACACCGTGTCCAGCTCTACCTCAGGGACATACCCAATCCACTGTTTGATTACCTTTCCTTCACCATTCAGCAAGAAGAGATGAGGTTGGTATTGATAGCCGAGCGCTTGTTTAAGTGGGTTTGTTCTGGGATCGTCAATGTCAAGATAAATAAATTGAACTTTGCCGGCATATTTATTTTCTAAATTCCTCAAAACAGGAAGCATACTTTTACATGTCGGACACCAAAAGGCAAAAAATTCAACCAGTTGATACCTCCCCGAAGCTAAGACAAAATCTTGCGGATTGGTCGCCCGCATGACGACATCAACGTGCGCTGTAGGGGTCTGAAGCCCTAAATCGGATGTTGATTCTGCTAATGTAGGCTCTCCAGTAACGGGATACGGTTCATTTGTGGGTAATGGAGATACAGTGGCAACCGCTTCAACTGCTAGAGGATAGGGAGTTGACTCATCTGGCAAAGTCATCACTTCCGGAATTTCGCTTGCTACTGAGGATGGTTGAACACCTCGTTCGCTTTCATACGGCAAGGCTTGATTGTCCTGACAACCACTCAAAACCACCCCTAAACAAACTATAAGTAATACTAGGATTACCCTTTTCATTGTCTATGAAATTTCTCATCCTATTTCAAAATAATGGAGGAGATCCACGAGAGATATTATCCAGAAACTCCTGCCGTGTGGCAACACTTTTTCTAAAATGACCTAACATGGACGAGGTGGTCATGCGTGCACCATGCTTCTTTACACCTCTCATGGTCGCACATAAGTGCAACCCTTCGACAACAACAGCCACTCCGATAGGGTTAAGCAGGGTATCTAAAAAATCAGCAATTTGGCGGGTCATCCTTTCCTGCACTTGCAATCGATGAGCGAACATATCTACAATGCGGGGTATTTTCGACAAGCCAATAATTCTTCCCCTTGGCAGGTAGGCTACATGTGCACGACCGATAAATGGTAAAAGATGATGCTCACATAAACTATAAAATTCAATATCTCTTACCAGAACCATTTCATCATAAGTAACATCAAAAACTGCCCCATTGACTAACGCGATCGGATCAATCCGGTAACCCGACAACAACTCTTCGTACATCCTTGCTACTCTCTCTGGTGTCTTAATCAATCCCTCGCGATAGGGGTCTTCACCAACAGCATGTAAAATCATCCGTACTGCTTCTTCAACCACTGGTTGATCGATCTCTGTATCAATATATGTTTCAGCAATGCGATATATTGCTTCGCGGTCAATTTCCATTGTTTTAGACCACCTTCTACCTAAGAGTGTTATAAGCCTTCAACAACAATTAGTTTAGACGATGTTTTAACAGTTATTTATCTTGTTAGGTGTTCCACAAGTGTACTCATCGATGCGTTGTCCGTCAAGAAGCAATTCAACTATTAATAAAAAAGGCGGAGGTCTGACCCTCCGCCAAGAATTCGTTCAGGGTTTATTAGCGGATCTCCGGCTCGATTATCCCGTATGTGCCATCACGCCGCTTATATAGCACATTAATCCCACCTGAATTGGTGTTATAGAAGACAAAGAAATTGTCATGCCCAAGCAGATTCATTTGTTCAATAGCTTCCATTTCATCCATGGGAGTAATCGCAAATTTTTTGCGCTTGGCAATAATTGGTTGAGTCACGGGCTCTTCTTCTATTTCAGGGGTTACAGCTTCAGCTACGCTTTTACCATCACCTCTACCTCGATATCGTTTACCCTTATACCGTTCAATACGTCGCTGAATTTTATCCAATGCGGTATCTAGCGCAGCGAAGATATCATCTGCGCGTTCCTCCGAGCGAAGGATAAACCCCTTTCCACGAA
>CAKZNJ010000422.1 GCA_937129505.1 uncultured Anaerolineae bacterium
ATAGAGTGCCACAGGACCTTCATTTTTTCAACCTCCACGGTTTATTGGAGTGCTACCGTAAAACCTACTCCCTTGACAGAATCTAGATTTTCCCATACGCTTCACTAAGTGATGATGTTCTCTCGTTCAAGCTTCCCAAACCAGCCGACAAGTGCTCAAACCAATGCCTGGATAGTCAACGGCTTGCTGGTCATTCTGCTTAGCTTATTCATTTGCAGTATCGCAGCCTCAATCAATTTTGCCCGAGCTCAATCCTTTTTGCCATCCCAAGGGACTTGCCAACCTTTTCGTCAGGTCAATCAGGATGCCTTTGGACTGGGGGGCGGCGAAGATGGCACATTCAGCAATGAGGAGGGGTTCGAAGTGGTGGTCTTCAATGGGCAGCTTTATCTGGGGATGGAAGCCGACAACGGTTTGGGGGCGCGCCTTTGGCGCAGTCGTGCTGGTGTGTATGCTCCGAATTTACAGGCCGATTGGGAGGAAGTGGCTGCGGATGAGCAGGGCTATCCTTTTGGCAATTCGAATCGAGAGCAGGAAGACCATGTGGACAGCTTGGCGGTTTTCAACGGCAATCTTTACGTGAGCACTGCCAACCGCGGTCTAAGTCAATGGGGCGTCAACCTCTACCGCAGCCTCAGCGGGTCGCCCGGTAGCTGGCAGAATGTCTTGGAGCAACAAGAGGCTGGCTTTGGCAACTCTCATAACGTCAACTTCAAGGATATGCAGGAGTTCCAAGGGTATCTATGTGGAGGGACACAAAATTGGGTTGAAGGAGCGCAGGTTTGGTGTAGTCAAGATGGTCTGGAGTGGGTTCAGAAAAACAGGAGTGGTTTTGGCAAAGCGGTCAACGATCCTTCTAACACAGGAGTCTGGTCAAGTCTGGTCTTCAAGGGGGCTTTATATTATGGTGTGCGCAATCGCGGCGGTTCACCCGACAATCCTGCGGATGATGTTGGGAAGCTGTTCCGCACCTTTTCTCTCGACGGGCTTCCAATTTGGGAGCAGGTCTTCTTTAGCCCTCCTGCGTTCGAAAATTATGTGGATTTACTAGGGGAGTTGAATGGGTATCTCTATATTTCTACCCGTTCACCAGAAGGGGTGCGGATTTATCGCAGCGCAAGCGGCGACCCTGACAGTTGGCAGCCGATCAGCCGCCCGGGG
>CAKZNJ010000423.1 GCA_937129505.1 uncultured Anaerolineae bacterium
TTGGGAAGTTTGGGCGTTGTGGCGAGCAGGCGCACCTTTTGCACAACATCGGGCAGTTCACTGCGCAGGTTGCGGCGGGCATCGCGCACCTCCCAACCGCCGCACATCAGAGCGGTTTGATCGGCTGTTGCGGCGCAAGAAACGAGCAAATTTGCCGGCACATCGAGAACCTCCCCGCCTTGCCACGGCACGGGCTTGCCCTCCACGAGAGGCGGACTGAAGGAAGCGGACCCGAAATCAGCCTTGCCCGTGTAAACAGCTCGAATGACCGCCTCGTCACTGCCGACCGCCAGCGCTTCCGCCGGCGCCGCCCCAGCTTGCCGCAGCAGAGACCAGGGGTAGAAATAAGTTGCAATCGAAGTAGAGTCGGGATAAGCCCATTTTTTGCCCGTCAGATCGGCTAATTGTTGGGCTGGATCGTCGCGGCGCACCACGATCATGGCCGCCGCCCAAGCGGCGTCGAAGCGGACGGCTTTGGCAGCCACTTGCACACCGCAGAGCTGAGCGGCGAGAACGTACCCCGCGCTGGGGAGAAAACCCAGCGTGTCGTTTGGGGAGGCGCACATCTCCTCTAACACGACGCGGTAGGAGCTCGGTACGACGATCTCGAAGGTCAAAGCGGTTGTCCGCTGCAGCTCTTGAACCAGGATTTGCCCGCCGCCAACCAAGCGCTCGGCATCAACGACCGGCACAAAGAGGAGCTTGATCGGCTGTAGGTCTGTTCCGACTGACGGGGTGGGGGTGGCTGTGGGTACGGCGGTCGGGGTCAGCGTTGGGGGTCGGCTCGGCGGCGGCGCGGTGAGGGTGGGCAGCAGCGGCGTTGCCGTGGGGGGGAGCGACGGCGCACAAGCGGCGATCAGCCAGAGCAGAAGGAGCAGAAAGCCGCGCAAGGGTTGGAGATCACTTTTTTTCATCTTTTTTTAACTCCACACGATCGAGCCAGAGATCGCCAGCCCGCCTTGGCGGTAGGGGGCAGCTTGCTGCGCGGCGGGATAAAGAGAGACGCCTTTATCGTCACCGCAAGGGCAAAGCGGATTATACGCCGAGGTGGGCTAGCAGGGGAGGTGCAGCTTACCCCGCCGTTCCCCCAAAAGAAAATGTTACCGAACAGCGATAGTTCTATCAAATGATCAGGTTATCGAATCAGAGGGGGCAAACTCTGGTATGATTGGGATTGTGAAACTTCATCCGTGTCAGGTGGTTTGACTATGAAAATTTACATCACGGGTATCAGCGGCTTCTTAAGCATCAACCTAGTTCGCTACCTTTTGAACAAGGGCTATGATCAAATCGCCGGCATCGATTTGGTCGATTTCACCTACCCCGAACGGGGAAAAATCGAGTTCCTGCAAGGCGACATCCGCAATGCCGAAGCGGTGCGCCAGAGCATGAGAGAGGCAGAGATCGTCATCCACACCGCGGCGGCGTTGCCGCTCTACTCACCCGAAGACATTTACACGACCGACGTTGTTGGGACCCGCATCCTGTTACAGCAGGCGTTGGAATACGGCGTGCGGCGCTTTATCCACATCTCTTCGACCGCCGTTTACGGCGTCCCCGACCATCACCCCATCGTCGAGGATGACCCGCTGATCGGCGTCGGACCCTATGGCAAAGCCAAGATCGAAGCGGAAGAGGTGTGTCTGGAATACCGCCAGAAAGGGATGTGTGTCCCCATCTTACGCCCCAAGTCTTTCATCGGACCCGAACGTTTGGGGGTGTTCGCCATCTTTTACGAGTGGGCAAGCGAGGGCAAAAACTTCCCCATGATCGGCCTGGGCAACAACCGCTACCAACTGCTCGATGTGGAAGACCTTTGCGAGGCGATCTACGCCTGCATGACGCTGCAAGAGGAGGTGGTCAACGACACGTTTAACATCGGCGCCGCCGAGTTCACCACCATGAAGCAGGATTATCAGGCGGTGTTAGACGCGGCCGGCTACGGCAAGCGGATTATCCCCTTCCCGGCCGGACCGGTCGTTTTGGCGCTCAAAGTGCTGGAGCGCCTTAAACTCTCCCCTCTTTATCCGTGGATTTACGAAACCGCCTCCAAAGATTCCTTTGTCTCAATTGAAAGAGCGCGCCAGAAACTCGGCTACCGACCGCGCTACTCCAACCAGCAGGCGCTTTTGCGCAATTATCAATGGTATTTGGAGAACAAAGACACTTTCCACGAGGGGGAGGGCATCACCCATCGCCAGCCGTGGAAGCAGAAAGCGCTCAAATTGGTTAAGGTGTTTTTCTAACGGCGCACTTCTGCTGATAGGCAGGCAACTCGATCATCGGCGGCCGCTCCCGCTCGGCGATCTCTTCCACTTCAAGATACAAACGTCCCGCTTCATAGTGAATCGTTTTCATGGAGCGGTTGATTTCTTGGAGCAGGTTGACGCCGTAGCGCCGTTCGAGCTTGCGCACCACCGTTTGAATAATGGCAAAGGACATCTTGCTCAGCGCTTGCAGGGGTTGGTTGTGGTGAACGCGCTCGCGCAAATCCACCTGCACAATGGCATCCAAGCCAGCCGTTTCCAAGATGTCGATCAGAAGCCCAATTTCCACCCCATAACCCGATGAAAAGGGCAATCTCTCCAACAGCGACCGCCGACCGCCATATTCGCCCGACAAGGGTTGAATCAAGCCCGAGAGGGCGGGATAGAACAGATTGAGCAAGGGGCGCGCTGTCAGCTCGGTCACCCGTCCGCCGCCGCCAGCTTGAACCTTATCGCCCACTTTGAGCGGGCGCCGATAAAAGCCTTTGACGAATTGGACTTTCTCGCGCAGCAACA
>CAKZNJ010000424.1 GCA_937129505.1 uncultured Anaerolineae bacterium
TCCTTCCAAATCACTCTGAATTTCGGCGGGAAATGTTTTTAGACATGCTTTGAGGAGTTTTCTGGCATCTGCTGTAGGGTTATCGGTCATGGATGTGCGCATAAGATAAGCCATTTCTTTAGGAGATTTCTTGATTAGGTTATTACAAATGGTTACCATTTCTAGGTGCATTTGGGGGTGATAGCGAATCAAATAGGGTGTGATTATTTTGAAGAGAATTGGTAGGTCGCCAAATGAAATTGTCAGACTAATTTGCTCCAAAACTAAAAAACCGAACTTACGAATGTTAAATCGTTCATCAATCATCCATTTTTGTGTTTGTTCGATAAGGGAGATGGGTGCTTCAAGGCGAATAGTGCCCAATCCTTTTTGAGCTAATGATTCAACGAGTTCTGAGTGTGTACAGGTGGAGACCCATTGCTCTGCGATTTTAAATACATCTTTGGATACCGAAAGAGGAAGATTTTCCAATATTGAAATTGCCAAATCCTTGCATTCTTGGAAAGGTTGCTCCCATAATTCAATGGCGATAGTTCTTGCGTGTTCAGGTTGATCCTTGCATAATGAGGCAAGTTCTTTTATCAGGATTCGCATTAGTGGCGGTGGGACGTGAAAACTCTTCAGGGGAGATGGCAGAGCTGTTAGCTCACCAGGACGGTACGCGCGGTCGGAATAGCTTTCCAATAATTCTATAATGGCATGGACAAACTGTTTGGCGTTCGATTGATGGTTGAAGCACTGCTCGATTTGTTTTCGTAATCGGCTCGGATCAATTACAGGCATAGAAGGTCTATTCCCATTTCCTTTGATAATTTTTATCGAGTTTCTCCAAAGTGACCTGCTCTAGATCGATTTGGGCGAGGGATGAAATTTGTAATAAGTAGAGAAAAACATCGGCGAGTTCTTCCCCAAGCATTTTTGAATCAACTGGTTGATCTTGCCATTGGAACTGCTCTAGCACCTCGGAAGCTTCCAATACTAGAGAGATCGCGAGGTTTTTTAGGGATTGCGGACGTGCGCTATCTAACTCATACCACCCCTTGGATTGAACAAATTGGTGCATTCTTTGGGTTAATTCTTTTATTTCCATATCACTGATTATATGGTCGAAGGTATTGAACGTCAATTACAGTAAGAAAGGAGTGAAAGGCGGATAGGAGATCATCCCCAACCCAAGATTATCCGTAAAGAAAATAGTCTTTTTGGGGATTTGGTGCATGATATACTCTATCATCATGCGAATTATCTTGACTCACGAAGTGGCTGATTTTGATGCAGTTGCCTCATTATTGGGGGCGTATTATTTGGATTCAAAGAGCATTCCAGTTTTACCACGAAAAATCAACCGTAACGTGAGGGGCTTTTTGACTCTCTATGGCGCTGAGTTGCCTTTTGTTGAAATGAGAGACTTGCCTCCCCAGCCGATTGAGGTTGTTACCCTTGTGGACACTCAAACGATGGCCTCCCTTAAAGGCGTTACTGCCGAGACAAAAGTGCGCGTAATCGATCATCACCCTTTACGGGAGGATATCTCAGTAGATTGGAACATCACCCTTTCGGCTACGGGGGCGAACACGACGCTGTTGATTGAATTAATCCGCGGACAGGAGATTATCCTAACCCCGATTCATGCCACTTTGCTGTTGTTAGGAATTTACGAAGATACAGGTGCTCTAACCTATACCCGTACAACCCCGCGAGACCTGCAGGCGGCTGCTTTTTTGCTGGAGCAAGGAGCAAGCTTATCTGTATTAGCGAATTACTTATATCATCCGCTTTCCGATGAGCAAATGAAAATTTTTTATCAGTTGCAATCCAATTATCGGACGGTTGATGTTCATGGTCATCGGGTTGTAATCGCCAAGGCTGAGATCGGCAATTTGGAAGAAGAGCTCTCTACGATTGCGCATAAATTACGCGACGTGCTGGAACCAGATGCTTTGTTTGTGCTGGTTAAGACGAAAGGCGGTATTCAACTCATTGCCCGATCAACCAATGATGATATTGACGTATCCAAGATCGCTCAGAAGTTCGGCGGTGGTGGACATGAGCGAGCGGCTGCCTGTCTAGTGAAGGATCGCTCAATCTCCTCCCTTGAAGATGAGCTGATCGCTATTTTAGGGGAGGTTGTCAATCCGGCGGTTGTTGTAGCCCAGATTTATTCGCGAGATCCCCAACTGGTCTCCCCAGAGATGGCTGTGACCGAAATCGCTACCTTGATGCAGAAATATGGGCATGAAGGGTATCCAGTGGT
>CAKZNJ010000425.1 GCA_937129505.1 uncultured Anaerolineae bacterium
TGGTCGATCGATATGAACTAAGCCAAGCCGACTAGAAAGGATAGACATCCGTAGGGGGTACAGAGCGTTAAGCCATGGCTTTTTTGCTGATGGTGGGGGCGCTGTTGGGTTTATTGCTTCGAGAAGGTAACCTTCACCAATGCAGGGAGAACTTCCCCTGCCTTTCCCTGAAAAGAGAAATCGGCAGAAGGGGTTAGCGGAGTCGGTTCGGCGTTGATTTCGACCACAAGGGCACCGTTTTGCTTTGCATAATAGGCGAGAGATGCGGCGGGCTGCACCACACCAGACGTGCCAATGGAGAAGAAGATCTGGCTGTTTCGAGCCGCCTCGAAGGCTGTATCTAATTCGGATGCGGGTAAACTTTCGCCAAACCACACCACATCCGGACGGAGCAATCCTCCACAAGTGTTGCAGCGGGGGACTTCAGCCTCACTTTCATCCCACTCTGAGTGAGGTTTACCACAAACGGAACAACGCACGCGGCGGATGTTTCCGTGTAGTTCGATCACCCGTGGACTGCCGGCGGCTTGGTGTAAGCCATCGACATTTTGTGTGATCAGGATGAAATGCGGAACTAGTCGGGCAAGCTCGACAAGGGAGAGATGGGCGGCATTTGGCTTTGCTTCCCGCACTTTTGCGCGGCGCCAAGCGTACCAATCCCACACCAGTTTTGGGTTGCGTTGAAAGGCTTGCGGCGTGGCTAAATCCTCGGGGCGGAATTGCGCCCATAAGCCATCCTGCGCATCGCGAAAGGTGCGCAACCCGCTCTCCTGTGAGACCCCCGCCCCGGTCAGGGCAGACACCCTTTGGGCTTGGCGGAGAGCGTTGACCAATGCGGCAGGAAATTCCATTAGGGCAAGGCGACTGTCAGGCTGTCGTAATAAGTGCCGGCGCCAAAACCATCTATCAAGATATGATCTCCTGCCTTCAAGTTGGGAAGATAGCGAAGCAAGGCGATCATATTGGAGGCGGCGCTGACATTGCCAAAATCGTGTAACAGCCAAGGGAAACTCACCGGAATGCCGGCGCTTTGGACTTGTTTTTCTTTGAGCTTGTTGATTTTATAGTTGGCATGATGGGCGATTGCCACGGCGAGCTGTTTGCCCGGTTCACCAAGCTTTTCCATCAACTGTTGATAGGCGCGATAGACATCTATGACTACTTGAACGCCGTTGCGGATAAACAATTTCACCATACCCATCATCCCCGCCATGGCGATCGGGGCGTCCCCTTCTGGTTCGTGCATCAATCCTGCAACACGAATATGGGATTGGCTTGCCTTGGAAACTTCCAACATCGTTTCCCGCGAGTGAGGATAGGTCATCTTGACCTGTAATACTCCTTCTTCGTCATAAGCTTCGCGGGTAGAGCCGGTTAAAAACTTCATTGTCTCGCCTGGAATGATGCCAATAACGCCTGCGCCATTGCCGAAGAGTTGTAAGGCATTGACATCGTGAGAGGCGTAAAGGAAGCGGCTTAGACCTTCGATGCCCCCTACTAGCACTTTTTTGCCAAAAAGTTCTTCGGCAACGTTTTCTTTGGTTGGTAGGGGGAGGGTGGGGTTTAGGGCGAGATGTAAGCTCCCGGCGGAGCCATCGCAGGCTTTGTGAACGCTAACTTTGAGGGCGTTTTCAGAGATCCCTGCCCGCTGGCAAATTCGTTCCAGATAGTCTTCGCAAACGGGGCTGCTCATGCCGATCAGAACGCCTTGTACTTCTTCTGGTTGCCAACCATTGGCTTCAGCAGCTTTGCGCAACAGTTTGCTACCCACTTCGACCTCGAGTTCGAGATGCTCTTCCGGGCTTAGATCGGGCAGGTGATGGCGGCTGTAAAATCCCAACTCGTCCAGCGAACCGACTTCGCTGGCAGTGATTTTTTCCCCTAAGCGTTCTTCTAGGCGGTGGGGTAAGGAGTGGTTATCCACCGCTATACCCCAGCCGGCGTAAGCTCCGCCGATTCCGACCTGTGCGTTCTGAACTTGCTCAATCCCTAAGGGAATACCGTCCCCAAAGGGAAGGGTCTCGACCTCGACATTGGGACGATCATAGAAATGGGTTATCTTTTCGGGTTGATCCTCGCTCATCAAACAAACCTTTCTTTTTGCGACATCATCTTGCCACCTTTGGGAATGGGGTAGAGCGGGCGATGGCACATTGTCTGTGTTTATGCCCCATCTGTCAGAATGGCTAGCTAGTTATTTTAACCCCAAATTGGATAGCGGAGATACGATTTTTGACCGAAAAGGACTTCCGAATAATTCATTCGGAAGTCCTTAGTTCGAAGAGGGTTGGGGATGGTTTCGGTTAGTCCAACAGTTGACGCACAACCCGCGCGGCTGTAGAGGCATCGGGCGCAAATCCATCGGCACCAATTTGCCTGGCGAATTCCGCTGTGACCGGTGCGCCGCCAACGATGACTTTGACTTGGCCGCGTAAGCCGGCCTGCTTGAGTGCATCAATGGTCAGTTCCATATTGCTCATGGTTGTGGTCAACAGGGCAGAAAGGCCGATGACTTGGGCGCCTTCTTTAGCGGATTGGACAAACTTTTGCGGATCAACATCTGTTCCTAAATCGACGACTTCAAAGCCGGCGCCTTCCAACATCATCGCCACCAAGTTTTTGCCAATATCATGCAGGTCTCCCTTGACCGTCCCGATGGCAATTTTACCCGCCGATTGGACCCCACCTTGAACGAGATGGGGTTTGAGCACTTGTAAACCACTTTGCATGGCCCGGGCGGCAATCAGCATCTCTGGGACAAAAAAATCCCCTTCTTCATACCGTCGTCCGACTTCGTCCATCGCTGCAATCAGCGCTTTATTGAGGATGTCGTTGGGGCTTACTCCCTGAGATAGGGCGGCGGAAACACTTTCAGCCGTTTCATCCATTTCTCCGGAAATGACATGATGATAAATTGTTTCTAAGTTCATAAGTGTCTCCTGGTTATTTTGTTAAGGTAGTTTTTCGAGCAGTGCTGGTAGGAAATTCAAACAGCGTGCCATAAACCCTTGCTCAGCGTTCGCAGTATTTGGTAAGCAGGTTTGTTTACGGAGGTGGCTTTGGTTATCGCGTAGTATCCACATGCCAGCTATTGGCTTTTTCTTCGAGGATTTCATCAATGATTTCGTCGTGCGCCACTTCGATATCGTCTAACAATGCCCTTTTGGCAGCCTCGGGGTCGTGCTTTTCTAGCGCGTCGACAATGCGAGCATGGGTGTATTCCTGAGATTGGCCAGCATGACGGAGGACCATGAAGCGGGCTAGCCGATCGTGAAGGCGGCCGATCATCTCTGCTAATTCCATATTCCCCGAAGCCAAAGCGATGGTGACGTGAAATTTGCGGTTTTCGTCAGTATAGCGGTCGTATGAGACGTCATCATCCCCGGTATAGCCAGCATGGACAGAGCGTAACTCCTGAATTTGGGCTGGAGTGATGCGCATTGCCGCTCTTTCTACGGCAGCTAACTCAAGAATCTTACGCAATTCCATCATATCGCGTAGTTGCTTTAGGGTCATCCTAGTCACAAAATAACCCGACCGTGGTTTTATACTGACCAAACCCTCTTGGGTAAGCATTTGCAAAGCATCGCGCAAGGGTGTGATGCTCGTGCGATATTGCCGTGCAATCTCTTCGACATCGATGCGTTCACCCGGTTTGCGATGTCCCATGATAATTGATCGCCGAATTTCTTTATAAATCTTTTGTTTGGTGGTTCCCGAGTCGTCTTCCATTTGATTTCAGATGTAAAGCAATCTCAAGTCGGCTACCTGATATATCAGAATATTATTAACTTGACAATAGATATATTAGATGATAAGATAAAAAATGTCAATAGTTATTAGTGATGTATTAATTAGTTAACCTTCTCCGGAGGTGCACCTCGACAAACGACAGTATGGTGTTTTCTCCCAATTCATTTTTACTGCGCTCCGAGCGCTCGATTACTCTAGTATAGAGATTTAATTCCACAGGATATTACCATAAAGAACAAAGAAGGAGACCATACCCATGCAAGAGAAGAAAATTCACCCTCTCATTCCAGAAGCCCAAGAGATGTTGCGCAAAAATCAGATTTCTCGCCGGGAGTTCTTGCGCTTATCAACACTCTTAGGCTTGTCCCTCGCCAGCGCTAAGTATCTAGCAGCTTGCGCTCAGCCTTCCCCCACCGAACCGCCGACCGCTGCGCCACCCACCGCTGTTCCTCCTACAGCCGTACCGCCAACCGCTGCACCAGCCATGACCGAAGCACCTGCCAGCGGCATTTTGCGCGGCGGGGTGTTGCGCTGTGCAACTCGCGTCGAGCGCGTTGACCATCCAGCCCGCTTTTCTCTGGTCAGTCAATCTCATGCTTGGCGCCATGTTTTCGACTACTTGACCTACACAGACGAAAAAGGTATTACGCATCCTTATCTGCTTGAGAAATGGGAAGTCAGTCAAGACCTGCTAACTTGGACGCTGTATGTCAGAAAAGGGGTCAAGTTTAGCAATGGCAAAGATTTCACTGCTGATGATGTGGTTTTCAATTTCAACCAGTGGCTGGATAAGGACGTCGGTTCTTCTATTTTGGGTTCGATGAGCTATCTTTCTAAGGAAGGCGTCCAGAAAAAGGATGACTACACGGTTGTTTTGAACCTTAATGATCCTTCGATCTTTGTCCCTGAGCATCTTTTCCATTATGCAGCTTGTGTACTGCCCAAAGAATTCGGTGGGGATATTACCCGCGAACCGATTGGCACAGGTGCTTTCACGATGGAAGAGTATGTTCCTGGAGAACGCTGCCGCATGAAACGCCGCCCCGATTATTGGCGCATGGGTGCGGATGGTTCACCCCTGCCGTACTTGGACGAGATTGTCATGGTTCAATTAGGCGAAGACCGCACTGCGGACATAGCTGCCCTGCAAAGTGGTCAAGTGGACACCATCATTGAGCCGACCGTTGCGATATGGGAAGCTGCCAGAAATGATGATCGCTTTGTTGTGATCTCCACTCCGACCGCTGCGACTCGCGTGTTACGCATGCGTGTAGATCAAGAACCTTGGACGAATAATCTCGTCCGCCAAGCGCTCAAACATTGCCATAATCGAGAGAAGATTTTAGCCATTGCGCTGCAAGGGGAGGGTACGATCGGCAATGACAGCCATGTTGCTCCTGCCCAACCTGAGTATGTGGATATTCCACCCTATCCCTTTGATCCGGAAAAGTCAAAAGCTCTCTTGGCTGAGGCAGGCTATGCGGATGGCGTGACGGTAGAGTTGGTGGTTGCAAGCGATTGGCCAGAATCGATGGCGTATGCCCAAATTCTCAAAGAGGATGCAGTTGCCGGCGGCTTCACCATCAATCTCAAACCCATGCCGGCAAGCCAGTATTGGGATGGTTGGACGGAATGGAATTTGGGCATTACTTGGTGGGCACATCGTACCTTGGCCCCCATGCTCCTGCCTCTGGCTTATATTTCCGATGATGAAGGGAATCCAGTGCCGTGGAACGAAACCCGTTGGGTGGATGAGGAATTCAACCAACTGCTGAAAGAGGCAATGAAGACGGTAGAACTGGAGAAGCGCCGCGAAATCGTGGGCAAGCTTGAGGTTATTCAGAAAGAGCGTGGTTCGGTCTGCATCCCCTTCTTCATGAACGTGTGGAAGATCTACGATAAGAAATTCCACGGAATCGTTCCTTCCCCTGAGGAGTTTGCTATCTTCCATGAAGCCTGGAAGGAAGCCTAAAAATTAAAGCCCGTTTCCGTGCCGTTTGTCTCTCAGATAAACGGCACGGAAATCAAACCTAAATCCTCACGCAATAAGGTAGCATTTATGATAGAAACACATGGGACTCGTATGACCAGCGCTCATTATGCTCGTATGGGGCATGAGGAATGTGAGCGCATTCATCTGGCTAGTTTAGAAATCTTGTGGCGTGTCGGTGTAGAGGTGCATGATGAGAAAGCCCGTACCCTGCTTGCCAAAGCTGGCGCAAAGGTGGATGGGACGCGGGTCCGCTTGCCTGGACACCTGGTTGAAAAAGCGCTGTTAACGGTGCCAAAGCGGATTACCCTTTATGACCGCAATGGCAAAGTCGCCATGCGAGCGGGAGGGTATAATTCGCACTTTGGCGGTGGTTCAGATTGCTTGAATATTTTAGACCACCGCACAGGACAGCGGCGCAAACCAACCTTGCAAGACGTTAAAGAAGCTTCGATCTTGATGGATGCCCTGCCCGAGATCGACTTTGTGATGTCAGCGTTTCTGCCCGAAGAGGTTGATCAGCGCATCTATGATCGCTATCAGATGGAGGTCATGCTCAACAATACCACCAAGCCGATTGTATTCGTTGCCCCTGATTTCGAGGGGTGTGTAGCGGCGGTGGAAATGTGTGAAATTGTGGCGGGTGGGGCTGAGTCGTTTCAGCGCAAACCTTTCGCTACCTGTTATATCAATGTCACTTCAGGTCTGGTAGCGAACATAGAAGCCACTCAAAAGTGCATGTATCTGGCAGAAAAAGGTTTGCCCCAACTGTACATCCCCCTTAACGCTGGTGGGGTAAATTCGCCGGTAACCACCGCTGGATGTTTAGCCTCGATGAATGCAGGGACGTTGTTGGGAATCACCCTTTCCCAATTGGTTAGCGAAGGTGCAGCCGTGGCAGTCCCGGGCTGGAACGGCGGACCCTACAACCTTAAGACTATGGTAGGAAATTACGTGTTAGCGGATGAGCAAGGTGTTGCCACTTCGATGGGAAAATATTATGACTTACCGGTGTTTGGATTGGGCGGTAGCACCGACTCCAAGATTCTCGATCAACAGTGCAGCTTCGAAGCCACCATCAGCTTGGTAACCGCACTGTTACATGGGGCTAATATCGTCCACGATGTTGGCTTTATGGATGCAGGTCTGCAGGGCTCATTGCAATTGATTGTCTTATGCAATGAGTATCTCGGTTTCTTGCGTGCTGCCACTAAAGGGGTGTTGGTCGATGATGAGACATTAGCGATTGATGTGATCGAGGAATTAGGTCCAACGGGCAGTTATCTGAGCCATCCCCACACAATGCGCCATTACAAGGAGCCGTTCTATTCGAAACTAATTGATAAAAATCCACACTCAGTTTGGCTCAAGCGAGGTGGAACATCCATGGAAGCGCGGGCAGCCCAAACTGTAGATGAGATCCTTCAGAGTCATCAGGTGGAGCCATTGCCGCCCAGCATTCAAAAAGACATCCGCAGAATCGTCGAGCGAGAGCAAGAATGGATTAATTCTCGCAGCAGCTGAGGTAACTTTGGGTTTTCCAAGATTGGAGCAGGCGCCGGTTCGAGCAGAACTTGAGCACCTTACGGAAGCGATGGCACTGATAAAGGATTAATTCATGGCAAGATATATCCTGCGACGGTTGTTCACGATGTTGTTGACCATGATTTTGGTCTCGATCTTCGTTTTCGCCATTGTCGAGATCGCTCCCGGCAATGTAGCCCGGAATATTCTAGGTGCTTACGCTACACCCGAGCAGGAACAATCGATGCAGAATCAACTGGGGTTAGATCGACCGGTTGTTATCCGCTATATCTCTTGGCTTTTCGGTTCAGATTGGCAAGCCCAACGAGTAGTGGGATTCCCCTTGCGAGAGATCGTGATTAGCGAGGGGACAGTTGAGAGATACCGTCAATGGTGGGCGGTCGATCCACAAGGGAACTTGATCCAATGGGATGTTGAAAATGGGCAACTGTTCCGTTTCGTCCGTCAACCGGATGGCAGCGTAACCAAAGTGGATGACGAGGCGAGTTGGAGAATTGATGAAAATGGGCGACATTATTTTTGGGGGATCGATAACGCCAATCGAGCAGCGCTTTGGGTTAGGGGAGAAGGTGGCATCGAGTATCGTTATGAATATTCGGGTTGGATTGCCACGACCGATTCACCCCTTGACTATATCCCGCTTGGCAAGGGTTTGCTGCGCGGCGATGCCGGTATTTCCTTGCGGTACAAACGGCCGGTCTCAGAAGTCATCGCGAGACGCTTTGCTAATTCCTTGATTTTAGCCGCTTTGGCAATCGCTTTTTCGATCCCTTTGGCTGTTTTGCTGGGCTTAATCGCGGGGTTAAACGAAGGAAAATTTCTCGATCGCTTTATTTCTGTGTCCAGTTTGGTGACGGCTGCATCGCCAGATTTTGCCACAGGCATTCTTTTGATCATGATCTTTGCCTTGTGGCTAAAGCTCTTGCCCGGGGCAACGGTGTTCATGGAAGAACTCGCCGTGCTCAAGAATCCCAAGTTACTTGTCTTGCCGGTACTGACGGCGAGTTTGGTGGAGATCGGTTATGTGGTGCGGATGACACGCGCCAGCGTGGTGGAAGTGATGAACACCGCTTATGTGCGCACTGCCATTCTCAAAGGTCTTAGCAAAAGCCGCATTATCTTTCGGCATGTTCTGCGCAATGCCATGATGGCGCCGATTACGGTCATCATGCTCCATGTCAACTGGTTTATCGGTGGTTTGGTTGTGGTTGAGTCGGTTTTTGGTTATCCCGGCTTAGGAAATCTGATCTTGAACGCCGCTTTATACAAGGATGTTTATACGATTGAGGCCTGTTCGATGATCTTAATTGCCTTGGCGGTCGGCACCCAATTGCTCGCCGATGTAATCTACGCCGCCATTAATCCCCGCATTCGCTACAACTAGAGAGGCAAGAGCAATGGGTCAAGGTCTTCCCTTTTCGATGCAATCTTCATCCAGTGGCAATGCTTCCTTGGATGAGATTCGCCCCCCAAGTTTAGCGCGAAGAGTACGGGATTTTTTATCTTTGATTTGGGCTTCGCCCACCGCGATGTTTGGCTTATCGATTGTTTTGATTTGGGTGGTGCTTGCTATCCTAGCGCCTCAGATTAGCCGCTACTCCCCCTTTGAACAAAATTACACTTACATCAATAAGCCACCCAGCGCTGAGCATATTTTGGGCACCGATCATCTAGGACGCGACGTGCTGGCGCGTTTATTGTTTGGCGCCCGCACCATTTTATTGCTTGGTCCAGCTTCAGTCTTCGTTGCTTTTCTGGTGGGCATCGCCTTGGGGTTGCCAGCGGGTTATTACGGCGGCTGGATTGACGAAACCATTATGCGGGTTTTAGACGCTTTTATGGCGTTTCCGACCATCTTGCTTTATATGATCATCATCTCTGCGCTCGGTCCTTCTGCCTTGAACGTAGTGATTGCTATTGCCATCGGTGGTACGCCGGGCATTGCCCGTTTGGTTCGGGCTTTAACAATGGATATCCGCACCCGTGAATATGTGGCAGCGGCCAAGCTGCGCGGCGATTCAGATCTTGTAATCATGTTGCGCGAGATATTGCCCAATTGTCGTGGCCCCTTGATTGTCGATTTTCTGATGCGGGTTGGTTACGCTGCCTTCTATATCGGAACGCTGGGCTTTCTTGGCCTTGGCCTACCTCCACCCACGCCCGATTGGGGGGGAATGGTGCAAGAAGGCCATACGCGCATGACCGTCAATGTTTGGCCAGTCTTGACGGCAACTCTCTCGATTATCAGTTTGGTGATCGGTTTGAATCTTTTTGCGGACGGATTGCGAGAAGAAAGTATGCGCTACCAGTGAGGATGATAGTTGATGGAAGAGACAACTCCGATTTTAGCGGTTAGGAATTTGGCGGTTAGCTATAAAACGCGCAAACGAATCGTGGACGCCGTGCGGGACGTCAGTTTTGAGATCTGGCGAGGGGAGAATCTCGGCTTAGTTGGAGAGTCAGGTTGTGGGAAAAGCACCGTTGCCTATTCAATTGTGAATTTTCTAGGCGCAAATGGCTTTATTCGCCATGGTGAAATTCAGTTCAAAGGCAAATCCTTACGCAATCGTTCCGAGGATGAATTGCGTCAGATGCGTGGCGCCGAGATTTCGATGGTTTATCAGGAGCCGATGTCCGCCCTCAACCCCACAATGCGCATCCAAGATCAAATGGCTGAGACCCTGATGACTCATCGAGGTCTCAGCAAAAAAGATGCTTA
Source organism: uncultured Anaerolineae bacterium (assembly GCA_937129505.1). Lineage (GTDB taxonomy): Bacteria > Chloroflexota > Anaerolineae > Anaerolineales > UBA4823 > NAK19. Next base: position 10,008 of record CAKZNJ010000425.1, read on the forward strand.
TGATCAGGTTCTTGAGGCGCTCAAGCGCGTTTATATGCCGGATGCAGAGGGGACGATGAGCCGCTATCCGCACCAATTATCGGGTGGACAGCAGCAAAGGGTGCTGATTGCCATGGCGTTGCTCAACAACCCTTCTTTATTGATTATGGATGAACCGACCACGGCTTTGGATGTCACCGTTGAAGCAGCCGTCCTAGACCTAATCGCCGAGTTACAAGCCCAATATCAGACAGCGACCCTATATATCTCGCATAACATGGGGGTTGTCGCACGTGTCTCCCATAAAGTGGCGGTGATGTATGCTGGTGAAATCGTCGAGCTCGCCGAAGCAAGAGAAATCTTTTACCGTCCCCTACATCCCTATACGATGGGATTGATGCGCTGTTTGCCTGATGTTGATGCCCCAAAGGGGAGCAGGCGGTTGGTACCCATCCCTGGTCGCGTCCCTTCGCCCCACCAACTGCCCCAAGGGTGCATTTTTTCCCCTCGTTGTGAGTTCGCTCAAGAGCTTTGTTTTCAAGAACATCCGTCCAGCGAGGAAGTACAAGCGAAACACTTTGTCCGTTGTTGGCGAGCTGAGGAGTGGGTAACGGCGCCGGTTGTCTCTGAATGTTTGGAGGAGGAAATAGAGCCTTGTCCGGAGAGGTGGGATGAAAATCCTCCTAACTTGCTGACGCTAGAAAACGTGAGGGTTTATTATCCGGTGCCGTTCCAGACCGTGGGAGGATATTTGGGTTTGGAAAAGCGCCGCTATGTGCGCGCAGCCGATGGGATCGATTTCGCGCTGCAACGGGGCAGAACCCTGGGGATTGTCGGTGAATCGGGCTGCGGGAAGAGCACAGTTGCGCGAGCCATTGTTGGCTTAGAGCCTCTTTCCGACGGCAAGATTGAATTTGTCGGTTTGGACATTTCACTTCCCGTTCATAGGCGGTCATTAGAGGTCATTCAACAGATGCAAATGGTCTTTCAAGACCCAAACAGTGTCCTCAATCCCTCCTATTGTGTGGGTGATCAAATCGCTTTTTCGCTGCGGCGCTTTCGGACGGTCTCAAAAGATCAAATCCAGGACGAAGTCATTCGATTATTACGGGCGGTGAAGTTGGATGAGAGCTATTACTATCGAATGCCGCGTCAACTGAGCGGGGGTGAAAAACAGCGCATTGGCATTGCCCGGGCAATTGCTTCTCATCCAGCGCTTTTGATTTGCGATGAACCTGTCTCAGCTTTGGATGTTTCTGTTCAAGCGGCCATTTTGAACTTACTGTTAGAGATTCAGAATAGTCAAAAAACAACCATGATTTTGATCTCTCACGATCTCAGCGCGGTGCGCTTTTTCTCGGACGATGTGGCCGTGATGTATCTGGGGAAGATCGTCGAAATCGGCCCTTGTGAGTCGATTTACACACCCCCTCATCATCCTTACACCGCTGCGCTGCTCGCAGCCGTTCCTCGTCCAAACCCAGACTTAAAGGTTTCGCATGTGCGCTTAAGCGGTCGAGTTCCGAGTGCCATTCAGCCACCGTCTGGCTGCCGTTTTCACACCCGCTGTCCCTTCAAAATTGGCGAAATCTGTGAAACGGAACAACCCCCTCAACGCGAATTAGGGGGAGGGCACCGCATCGTCTGTCATCTCTCCATCGAGGAACTTTATCGTATTACCCCCTAAGAATTTGGTAATCTTTTTGACCTCAGAAAGGATTCTCTATGCACCCTGACAAACCATTCTTTCTTCGCGATCCTTGGAAATACGATCCCGATCGGCGCAATCAGAAGGCTCTCGACCAAGAGTTAGGCTTTGAAACGCGAGCTTTGCACAGCGGCTTCCATCCCTTAGAGGAGATAATGGAATTCCGCTCGTTTGCTGTCCCAATCGTTCAATCGATGACCTACCCTTATGAATGCTTTGAAAAATTCCCTAACTACATCTACGGGCGCAGCAAGACTCCCACCGTTACCGTTTTGGAGAAACGATTAGCTGCCCTAGAGGGCGGTGAAGCGTGTGTGACGGCTTGTTCCGGTTCGCAAGCCTTGTTTCAATTGATCTTTACCATCGCGCGCCCGGGGGATAATGTCGTGACAACCCTTAACACTTTTGGCGAAGGCTACAAGCAAGCCGCATCGATTTTTCCGCAACGATGTAACGTTGAGTTTCGATTTGTACGCGATTTTATGAATTTAGAGGCTTGGGATGCCGCAATCGATCAGCGCACCAAGCTGGTTTGGGTGGAGACGCCAAGCAATCCTTGTTTACAAGTGACCGACATTCAGGGAGTGGCGGAGGTAGCACACCAGCGAGGCGTACCTCTGATGGTGGATAACACCACTGCCACTGCGGCTTTACAAAAACCGATGGAGTTTGGCGCCGACATTATCTTGCTTTCTTTGACCAAGTTTCTGTGTGGGAATGCAACTGTTCTCGGCGGAGCGGTGATCGGGCCGGAGGCATTAGTAGAAGATATCCGTTGGAATACTACCGAATTCGTTGGGGCAATTTTGCAACCCTTTGAGGCATGGCTAATGCTTCAGTATTTGGAGACCCTTTCCTTGCGCATGGAACGCCATAGCCAAAATGCTCAGCGGGTGGCTGAATTTTTATTTTCTCACCCGAAAGTAAAACATGTTAATTATCCTGGCTTGCCCAACCACCCCCAAAGGGAATTGGCACGCCGTCAGATGAAAGCTAATGGAGGGCTGCTTTCATTTATTGTCCCCCGAGGTATGGAGGGTGCTGCCCTCGTCATGAACAATTTCCGCTTGATCACCCATGCCGTTACATTTGGCACAAGCCGCACGATTTGTATGCACCCCCGCACGATCACCCATGAACACATGACTCAAGAGGAGCGAGATGCCGCTGGAATCGACGACGGTTTGATCCGCTTGTCGGTGGGTTTGGAAAGCGCTGAGGATATTATTGCTGACCTTGAGCAAGCGCTGGCAAAGCTGTAGCTTGCAAGGATGTGTCTGATTTGCTAAAAATTTGAGAAAAGTTGCCAGAAAAATGTGGGCTTCTTTTTGGCTGAGCGAATCTGACATTCATAAAGCGCGCCGGGCACTCGGTACATCGCTACAGGCAACCCCTTTGTTGAGACTTTCCTTGATAGAGGAAGGGCAAAGGGGAGAAGGGGAAGTTTTCGCCCGCTTAGAATCTTTGCAAGTGACTGGTTCCTTCAAAGCACGCGCAGCACACTACGCCTTGCAAGAAATTGAAGATCAACTGGACGAGAAAGGCGTTTGGACAGCTAGCGCCGGCAATATGGGTAAAGCGTTAGCTTGGGCGGCAAAACAGAGAGAGATTCCCTGCACCGTAATTATCCCCCATGATGCCCCCCTTGTAAAACGAGAAGCGATTGCTCATTTTGGGGCACAGTTAGTCGAAGTGCCGTTCGACGAATATCAGCAAATTCAGGTGAAGGGTGAACATCCCGCCGGGAAAGGAAAGCTCATTCACCCTTTTGCCGATCGCGCGGTGATCGCAGCTCATGCCGTTCTGGGGTGGGAAATTCTGGAAGCTCAACCTGGTCTTGAAGCCATTTTTCTCCCTTATGGAGGAGGGGGGCTCTGTACGGGTGTCGCTCAAGCTGCTCGCTTTTTCAATCCGCAGATCAAGGTGATCGCCTGTGAGGTAGAAACTGCAATCCCCCTAACGGTCTCCCTTAGAGCCGGCAAACCGCTTACCACTTCTTATACTCCTAGCTTCGTCTCTGGGATGGGAGCACCCTTTGTTTTTCCGCAGATGTGGGAAATCGTCCGCCAATTGGTCTCAGAGACCGAAGTGGTTACCTTAGCTGAGGTGCGCAATGCTATCCGATGGCTCTATCACCAGGCTCATTTGGTGGTCGAGGGAGCCGGTGCGGTCAGCTTGGCGGCAGCTTGGAAGAATAGAGGTCGTTTTCGTAGGGCAGCATGTATCATTACTGGCGGAAACATTGATCCCCAATTGTTCTGTGAGGTGCTGAAGGATGCTGAACTTCAATAGAGATATGGGAATCCACAAGATTCGAGCTAGAGCAGGCAGGCGGTGTTATGGAATGGGGTTGGGAGTCATCCTCTTGGATGATGTATACCCGGGCTTTCCGGGGGACGTGCGCAATGCCAGCGGCTACCCTTTTCCCATCCAATATGAAATTGCTTATGGAGTTGATATCTTTCGCTTGGTGCGCGAGGCGGATAAAAGCCCTTGTTTGCCTCCCCTCTTACAAGCCGCGAAACGATTAGAAGAGATGGGGTGCCGAGCGATTCTCGCTGAATGCGGGTATTTTGCCTATTTTCAACGCGAGGTAGCAGAGGCTGTTAAGGTGCCTGTGTTCCTTTCTAGTCTATTACAGGTTCCTTTCGCTCAGCAGATTATCTCATCCAAACAGGTGGTAGGAATCCTAGTGGCAAATTCCCGTTATCTCACTGAACGTCATTTAACTGCAGTTGGCATTCAACCGGGGAGCAATTATGTCATTGGGGGAGCGATGGACGATGGGCAGTGTGAAGAGTTCGATCATTTATGGACAGCCGGGGTGCGCCCCGCTATCCCCGAGGCAGAGTACGAGAAAGCCGAGCAAGAGTTTCTGAATGTAGCAATCGAATTTTACCGCCGCCACCCCACGATGGGAGCCATGGTCTTAGAATGCACCGGCTTTCCTCCATTTGCACGCGCTTTACAACGTCAGATCGACATTCCCATTTTTAGCTGGGGAACGTTGATGGATTATGCCTATGCGGTGGTAGTCCACCGCGACTATTATGGACACGTCTAAGGATGGACGATAGGAGATGATCGTTTATCAGCATACTACCCCCCGTTTTCGCGTTCTGGATGAACCAAGCTGCCAACAAATCTTTGAGGCAGCCCTCGAAGTGCTGCAACGTACGGGCGTATTGGTTTTGAATCCCAAAGCCCAACAAATCTTGAGCTCAGCAGGTTGCCGAAATACCGATCTGCGTTTCTATATCAACCCCTCCTTGGTTGAAAAGGCGATTTCAACCGCCCCGCGCAACTTCACGATTTGGGGACAAGAGGAGACAAAGAATATCCATATCCAAGCTGGGCGGGTGCATTTCGGGCCAGGACCGACTTGCACGTATTTTATCGACCCCCTCAGCGGTGAGAGGCGGCGTTCCCGCCGCGGCGATGCCGCCTTGGTGGCAAGGGTATGTGAAGGGTTAGAGAATTTGGATTATGTGATGAGCTTGAGTATTTTCGATGATGTCACCCCAACCCTCTCGCCGTTGTATGAGTTTGCTGAGATGATCACAGCGACAAAAAAACCGGTGGTGGCGTGGGCGACTGAGCCGCAGATACTAGAACAAATCGATCAAGTCGCCCAAGTCGTTGCCGGCGGTGAGGTGGCTTTAAGAGAAAAGCCGAACTTTGCATTTTTCGCGACCTATGAGTCGCCCTTACGGCTCGCCGATGGTCAAATGGGGTGTTTGCTCTGGGCGGCGGAGCATCAGATTCCGGTGATCTGTTTGGGTGGTCCCACCGTAGGATTAGAGTCTCCTCCGACAGGGGCAAGCGCGCTCGTCCTTCATTTAGCGGCAGCATTAGCTGCGTTGGCGCTGGTGCAATTACACCAGCCAGCTGCCCCAATGGTGATTGGGGCAGCTTTGGGGGCGATGGACCTGCGCACGGCGCGTCCCGCCTATGGCTCACCGGAGATGAGCCTTTACACTGCAGCTGCTGCCGAGCTAGCCCGATACCTAAATTTGCCATTCATGGGCACTGGCGGAGCTTCGGAGAGCAAAGCGGTCGATGCTCAAGCCAGTATGGAGGTCACCTTTCAGGTATTCCTCTCCGCCTTGAGCGGCGCAGATTTAGTCCATGATGTTGGCTTTCTGGACTGTGCTGATATTGGCTCATTAGAGTTGTTGATCCTAGCCGATGAGGCGATTGCGATGACTAAGCGCATTCTGCGGGGCATTGAAATTAATCCACATACGATGTTGTTAGACTTGATCGAGAAAGTGGGACCTGGGTCTCACTTCCTTTCCCAACCCCAATCGGTTGCTCTGTGTAAAAAAGAAATCTGGGTACCCACACTCGCCGATCGCAATGCCTATGTGGCGTGGGAGAAAAGCGGAGCGAAAAGTTTTAATCAGCGTTTGCGTGATCGCCTATTGCGAGTCTTAGATACAGTTCCTGAGCGGTGGGTATCTCAGGATCGCCAAAGGGAAATCGAGCACATTTTAGAAGCTGCGGAGCGAAAGCTTATTCGCTAAACAGGGCGAATTATTGCAACCTCACCAACACTTTGCCTGCGCTCCATAGTTCCTCAAGGTTGTAATAGGAGCGCTTTTCGGGGGCAAAGACATGCAAAATGACATCACCGAAGTCAACCAGAACCCAGCCGTCTATGCCTTCGCCTTCTCAACGACCTTTATAATGGCAGTGATCGCGTACCCATTCGACCGCAGCGTCAGCCAATGCCTGAATCATGCGATCACTCGTCCCACTGCAAAGGATGAAGAAATCAGTAAAGGGGGCAACTTCTCTTAAATCCAACAGGAGGATATCCTCTCCTTTCTTGTTTTCTAAGACGTTCACAAGCTCACGGGCGATTTCTAATGCGTCCAGGGTTCACCTCTTTTCAAGATCGGAGTTCTTTAAAGATGCGGTAGCCAAAGGGGTATAAATCGAGCCATCTGGATGAAGATCGCTACGGAATAAGGTAATGGTGTTTACAGCTACCACTTCGATCAAGCCGATATGCGTCTTTTGCAACAGCGTAGAGATGCGGTTCAAGTCTTCGGGGCTGACTTGCTTGTTGACTCTGCCAAGGGTAATATGCGGGGAAAAAGGCCGATCTTCGGATTCATATCCTAGCCTTGCCGTTTGCATCTCAATGCCTCTTTGCAAGGCGAGAAGTTCGGGCGGCGCGGCGACGTGTAACCACAGCACACGAGGGCGTTTGGTATTCGGGAACGCGCCTAGCTCACCGATGCTGAATTCGAACGGCGTGACTTCACTGGCTTCTTTGAGCATAATCGCCTTGATGGCCTCGAGGTTGGTAAGCGAAATTTCCCCTAGGAATTTCAGTGTTAGGTGAATGCTGTGCGGTTTGACCCAACGGATCGAGATACCGCGAAGTTGATCTTGTAACCTCTCGATCACGCTGCTGAGTTTATTCTGCACTTGAGGGGGTAGCTCAATAGCGATAAAAGCACGTATTACTTGCGTCATAGAGAAGAAACTTGGCGTTGGAGCAATTTTTCGATGGTTTCCTTTAACTCCCAAAAGGCAACGGGCTTGGTCAGATAAGCAGATGCGCCGGACAAAAGCCCTTTTTCGATATCAGAGGGTTGACAATTGCCGGAAATCAAGATCACTGGCAGCGTATCAAACTGTTTTTCGCTGCGGATGGCACGCAGGAGTTCAATGCCGTTGGTATCGGGGAGGATAATATCTAGGAGAATCAGGATAGGTTTTTTCTGGTATAGAAGGTCCATCACCGGCTGGGCTGAGTAAGCGTGACGGGCTTCATAACCGCATAAACGAACCATCTCTGCCAACATCTCGGCCGTATCGGTCTCGTCTTCCACAATCAGAGCGATTTTTCCAAAAGGAGATTTAACTGCCATCCTATACAAGGTTTTCGTCAAATTTTGCATTAATTATAAACCGTATCTGAGCTTGAGAAGAGCCATTTCAATCAAAATTATTCTCAAGCAGGTTTTTCACGTTGATAGTCTTGCGGCGTGTCCAAGTCTTTTAAGATTGTGGGCGTTTCCACAAGGATGTAATGCACCTGATCAGCGTATTGGGCAAAGAAATCGCGCAAGGTGTGCGGTTCTTCCAAAGCGAGCAGTTGTCTCCACAAGGGACGGGCTACCAGCCAAGGGTGACCTCGCCGCATTTGGTAACTTGGGGCGATCAATAGCCTTCCTTCTTCTTGATAGGACTTAAGGATAGAATGAACTGTGGAAGGGAGAATTTGCGGCTGGTCACCGAGAGCAATAAGGACAGCCTGCGCAGTGGGCGACGTTTGTCTTAGACCCTCTTGCAGAGAGAAGGTCATTTCCCCTTCGTAGTGAGGGTTGAACGTCCAACGCAGAGGAATTGGAGAAGCGTATTGCTGCAGAAAGCTCTCGATTATGTGCCGATGGCCTCCGGTTACAACCAGAATCCCTTGTAAACCCAACTCTAAACCACCTTGGACTAAGGCTTGAATGACAGCTCCGATCACCGTCGTCTGACCCCAAGGCAAAACCAATTTAGGCTCCCCCATCCGCTGAGATTGCCCGGCAGCGAGGATGATCGCTTCAACGGGCTTAAGGGTGAGCGTTTTATGCGTTGGATTCATCCTGCTCTAACAGTTTTTGGTAATCCTGTGGTGTGTCGAGATCAAAGGGCAGTTTTTCATCATGCCACAACAGCCATTCGAGTTGATAACGGGCGAAGATGGCTCGCCCGCCAACATCCCCTTCAATTCGGGATAGATCTGCGAACGTTTCACGGTCGAACAGAACTGGGTTTGTTCTTCGATCACCGACTATTGGGGCGATTATCGCCGCCAAGGTTTGGGCGTGTCTTTCGACCAACGCTCGGAGCAGAGGCTGAGAGATGAAGGGTTGATCGACAAGGAGAAAAATTGCCCCGCCGCCAGAATCGCCCAGAACCCCTAATGCTGCCTTGATGGACGTGCTTTGTCCCTGTTGCCAATCATCATTCTGAACAATCTGGACGGGCAGGTCTTGAAGTGAGGCGGCAACTTGTTCGCCTTCAGCCCCGCAAACCACGATAACGGGTTGTAAGTTGGTTTCTAGAGCAAGGCGAGCGGCACGACGGACCAGCGTTTCCCCCTGCCAGAGCAGCAGCGGTTTTGGTTTGCCGAAGCGTGAAGAGGCCCCGGCAGCCAAGACAACGCCTGCGATTGGTTCATGAACAGCAACCAAACGATAGGGGGATTGAAAATCGCCGCTTGCTAAAGGGGTCTCATCTTGGGAATTGACGTTTAGAGGTGCTGTCTTCTCTTTGACAACGACAACTACCGAGTCGTACAGCCTCAAAAAAGGAAGGCAAAGCTTTTTGGCGTCTGCTTGTGCAGTGGTAGTTTCAGCATGGGTGAGTAAGACATGGCTTCTGGCTGTGGCGGGGATATTCTTTCGCCCACCCAAAGGATGACAGAGCACATGGTGTACTGCCTCGCTCGAAATGGTTGCGTGTATCTCAATGCCGCTAAGTTCGGCAAATAACTTAGGGCGATGCACCCACGCTTCAGAGAGCGGTTTTCCAATGGCGGTTAGCCCAGCCACGACGACAACATGTTCGCAAAAATCGGGGATCAGCGGTTCATGCGCAGCTGGTGCTTTTAGAAGCCGCCCGCGGGCGCCATCCGCTTCGATCAGCAGTGGCAAGTTTTGTTCTTTCATGAACCCTGCGATGGGCTGTAAGTGCTCTGGCTCGATGCCTTTCCAGCGTTGAGTTTCTTCGTCCCATTCGCCAGTCAGACAGATTAGACCTTCGGCTGAGCGAATCTGCTTGAGGGTTGCTTCTAGATTCCCTTGATGGATGATGTGCTGGTCTGTTGCCAGCGCTTGTTCATAACCGAGGTGAGTGGTCGTTGTCAGTAATACCACAGAAGCCTGAGTTTGGCGATATTCCTTTCCCAATTGGTACAGGGCAGTTGTTTTTCCCCCTGCTCCGACAAGGGCAACGACCGATGAGGGTGATAACCGCAAAGCACGCAAAAGTGATTGGTTCATTGTTGGAAAATGAGATTTGCACCAGTCACGCTAAACAACTACACTCCCACTTGCTATGGCAATAAGGAATTTTTTTTGACCTCTATGACCACAAATGGGGTCGTAAGTTCGCTTTAGAGAGGATCGCCTCTAGGGCAGCGCCACCGATGGCGAGGGCTTTATCGGAGACGAGACTGCAATAGCTGGGGTCATTGCGCGGGTCCAGATCGCCAACCTTTAAGTTTTGGCTGACTTCTAAACCATCCCGCAGCAATCCCCGCAGCACCCCTTCGAAAGGGGCAATAATGGCTTGCCCGTTGACCTCGGCAATCACTTGTCCTTCCTCAATATGGTCGCCGATCGCTGCGTTGGTTTTCAGGATGCCATTGGTTGGCGCTCTAAGAACGCGTTTCTCTCTTACTGAACCTACCGCATCGGGAATACCGGTGTCGGCTTGGGGGGAGCCCTCCCAATAAACCCGCCCCAGCGTGTGACCGCGGTTGGTTTCAATCGCCGCGTGACAGTTCTTACCCGCCGTAAAGCCAGGTCCCAGTCCGATAATTAGATTGACCCGCGTGGGGATCAATTCAACCGGCTTTTTCAACATGCGCGCGTCAATCACGACGGTAGGATGTAGAGCGGGGATGGACTCTCCTTCTGGGTCAATGAGGACTGGAATGATCCCTTTTGCCATTACTTGGAGGATCTTGAGCGTATCCGTAGGGTCTTTGACCCGCCGAGCCTCAATACCTTCTACGGTGCATTGGCCTTCGTAAACAGCTTCGGAGAAGCAAACTAGCCGTCGCACCGCTAGCGGTTGGGGCAGTTCGGTCATGACGACTTTTAGACCGGCGCGATGTAGGCGGTAAGCAACCCCGCTTGCCATCTCGCCGGCACCGCGGATGATGATGAGGGTTGCCATACGCCAATTTTACTTGATTATAAGGGTGAAGCGTCCTTCTCTACTGTTGATAATTGTAACTTTTACAAGCCGCTTTCAAAATCACCCCTAGGGTAGCAGTGTAGGGTTAATCGGGGTGATTGGAGAATTGTCGGGGGCGGACGACGACCTCCCCCTTCGTGCATCGGGGGACGCCTTGGCTTCTCTCCAGCTTCTTACAACGCCACCGAATATCCCAAACCGGGCACTTCGCTAGCGATAAGCCAGCCATCTTTCAGGACAAAACCAGCTTGGCTGGGGTCGTGACTGAGAAGGAGATGACCATCCATATCGCCATACTGCACGTTGGGGCTAGCGAGGGCGAGGCTTAATCCGGCGGCGACCAACAGAGCAGGTTCTATCAAGCAGCTTACCATTGTTGCCAGTCGAGCTGCCCTAGCAATAGCATCCACTTGGTAGGCAGCGCGTAAGCCACCGCACGTGGCAAGTTTAACAGATAAGCCATGGGCAGCACGTTGCGCTGCAATCTGGAGGGCCGATTCAGCCCCACAAGCGCTTTGATCGGCTAGGATGGGCACGGGGCTAAGCTGGGTGACTTGGCGCAATGTTGGCAAGTCTTGGGGTGGGGTGGGTTGTTCCAAGAATTCCAGTATGCCCGCTAAAGAGCGGGCGACTTCTAGAGCGTCTTGGGCAGAGTAACCGCCATCGGCATCTAAGCGCAAGATGAATTCCGGAAAGGCGCGATGGATGGCCTGGAGGCGTTGTACGTCGCTGGCAGCATCCATGCCCCCTTTAACTTTGAAAATGCGAAAACCTTGGGCGGCATATTCTTTGACGAGTTCTACACTCTCCGCAACGGAAGCAATAGGGATGGTAATGGAGGTCTGAATGCGATTGCGGTAGCCACCCAAAAGGCGATACAGCGGTAAATCAGCAGCCAAGCCTAACAAATCATGGAAGGCTAAATCGAATGCGCAAAGTGCAGGTGCACAGTTCGCACAGAGAGGGGCTAATTCAGCCAAGGCGTTCTCGATTTGTAAAGGATGGAGATCAATCGCCTTGACAGCGCATTCCTGACAGACTTTTAGCACTTCGCTTGGTTGAATGCCATTGAGATGTGGATGGGCAATCGTACAACCCCAGGCATTCTGCCCCTGTCGGGTCTCTAGGCGGACGAAAATCGCTGTGATGGATTGAATTGTCGGCAGGTTTGCTAATTGGACAGGTTGATGAAGATGCAGTTCAACCGGGACAACTTCAGCATGTGTGATCTGCATTAGCACCTCCCCAGGCTGAAGAAAATGTCTGGTTTAAAAACGGGTTCTGAGTAAGTAAGATTTGCAGGAAGATATTGCGTTATAAAAGAGAGCCAGACCAATGAGGACTGGCTCTCTTCGATCGAGCTACATCTCAAGGGCTTTATAGCCAGGCCCTTCTTGGAAGTAACGATAGTTTTCCTTGATGTCAGGGGTTAAGTCAACTGTCTCGCCCTTTTCAAGTTGTCGAACTGTGTCAAGAACGACTTTTTCACCATGATGATTGGTGCCTTCATAATGCCCGGTAAAGCCAACTTTGTTCTGATATTCTCCACCTTTGGCAACATAGGCGGAGGGGACTTCATCTTCTGTGAAGATTGCCTCGTAGGGACATTCTGGGATGCATGCGCCGCAGTCGATGCAGGTGTCTGGGTCAATGTAGTACCACGGCCACTCTTCTATCGGTTTACCGGGGACAATGCATTCCACCGGGCAGACTTCAACGCAGCCGGCATCCCGCAAACATAAACTAGTAATAATGTGGGTCATGGGATTTTCCTCCTGTGAATAAGTATCGAACCAGTGAAATGGGATTAGGATTACTCGTATTTTACTCCAATTTCGAGCTGGCGGGTCATAAATCCTATCACAATCTATTAAGATATATATCATAATGATTGTAGACAAGCCGTTGTTGGGATTGCTATCTTTCAGAAATGTTGGGCAGAGGGAGCTAGAGCGAAGCGAAAAAAACTCAAGTGAGTGAGCAACGGTGATAAAAGTCAAGAGGGATGGGAAGGTTTCCAAGCTTGGTGGTCTCGCATCATGGCATTGAGGATGGTGAGTAATTTCCGCATACAAGCGACCGTCGCCACTTTGAATTGCTTCCCCGAACTGAGCAAATGCTGGTACAAGTCTCGGATCACCGGATTGAAGCGAATGGCAGACAGCGTTACCATGTATAAGGCACTGCGCAGGCTGCTGCGCCAAAAGTGATGCTTATGGATTAGTAAGGGGTGTGACGGTCGTCGCAGGATGAGTCTGGCAGAAAGGGCAACCGCAAAGGAAGAGAGAGCGGCTCAGGACAAAATGGTGGTCGCTGTGGTGTGCCGTCAAAGGTAGGTGATTGGGATTGCCCCTTCGAGTGGAGAGGGGACGAAGGGGCTTGTATTTTATTCTGCCTAAGGGATTAGGCATTGAAGGATTACAGGCGAACGGGGATTTCGCCTTGGGTGAGCGAATAAAATAAAAAGATGCGTCCCTCCTTAGATTATTGTGGGTAAGGAGGGACATGGGGGGAAGGAGGATAGAACCCACAAGCGGGAAAATAAATGGCTAATTATGCACGGGCGTTACGAAAGTTTTCCTCCACCTGCGTCCAGTTAACGATCTGCCAAAAAGCTTTGACATAATCAGGACGACGGTTTTGGTAATTGAGGTAATAAGCATGTTCCCAAACATCTAAGCCCAAAATGGGAATATGGCCCTGCATGTAAGGGCTATCCTGATTGGGCAAAGAGGTAACTTGTAGTTTACCTTCTCCATCGATCACCAGCCACCCCCAGCCGGAGCCGAAATGGGCGACCGAAACAGTGCTGAATTTTTCGACAAAGGCATCAAATGAACCGAAGGCGCTTTCGATTTCTTTAGCCAAGGAACCATTGGGTTGCTTTGCACCACCCGGAGCGATCACTTTCCAGAACAAAGAGTGATTGGCATGACCGCCGCCGTGATTGCGCACCGCTGTTCGGATGTTCTCCGGCACACTTTGGATATTGCGCAAAATATCTTCAATGGAGTGTTCAAAGAATTCTGGCGCGCTTTCCAAAGCTTTGTTCAGATTGGTCACGTAAGCCCCATGGTGTTTATCATGGTGGATCTCCATTGTGCGCGCATCGATAACGGGTTCAAGGGCATCGAAGGCATAGGTTAAATCGGGGAGGACGAATTGATTAGCCATAGACAGATCCTTTCTTTGATAGTTAATTTTTTTCCCACCCGCAAAGGGTGTCAATTAATCGGATTATTAAGATAATTATACTACAAATACTCTTCGTTGCAAGGTGATACTGATAAGAAAATTGTTAACGATTTTCTACCTTGACAGTTTTACCCCCCATCGTTATGATGCAAAAATGAGTTGGAAAAAGCAAGTTCTTT
>CAKZNJ010000426.1 GCA_937129505.1 uncultured Anaerolineae bacterium
ATTCCCATGGGAGTCGGCCAAGATTTGAAATTCAATATGTCTCGCCCCACCGATAAGCTTTTCAAGATAAACATTTCCATCTCCAAACGCTGCTTCTGCCTCGCGCCGAGCAGCCTTAAGGAGCGAAGGCATCTCTTCCAAACAAGTGACCTCGCGCATCCCTTTCCCTCCTCCGCCAGCGGTTGCCTTGATGAGCAAGGGAAAACCAATTTGAGGAGCGATCGCTAACAATTCATCATCTCGCAAAGAACCTTCCCCTTCGGTCCCTGGCACCACTGGTACGCCTGCCTTTGAAACCGTAGCTCTGGCAACAGCTTTATCCCCCATGGCAGCAATGGAGGAAGGCTTCGGTCCAATAAAAGCCAAACCGGCATCCAGAACAGCTTGTGCAAAATCTGCTCGTTCCGCTAAAAATCCATAGCCAGGATGGATGGCGCCTGCCCCTGCTTTGAGAGCAACCTCGATAATTTTCTCCCCGCGCAAGTACGACTCACGCGACGGCGATGCTCCAATAGGATAAGCTTCATCGGCATAACGCACATGCAGCGCATGGCGGTCAGCTTCTGAGAATACTGCCACGGTCTGCATCCCAAGTTCTCGACAGGCGCGTAGAATTCGTACGGCTATTTCTCCGCGATTGGCAATCAACACCTTATTGAACATGTTTCACAACCTTTTGAAAATCCTTAAGTGACTCGATCAGAATTTGGTTAAAGACGTTGCTCGCTTGTTGAGGAAGCATGTGATTGCTACCTTCGATGATCCTGAGGTGGCCATTTACCAACGATGCGGCACAATCTACAGCATGTTGAACGGTAGCATGTTCATCTTCACTGCCTTGAACTACCATTACCGGACACGTTATCTGATGGAATATTTGCCTAAGATCCCATTCAGTGCCTTGTTTTGTCCATGCTTCATACCAACGTTCGAATACTGGTTTTCCTTCATGGGCGGACTGCAATCCTTTGCGAAACGCATCATTTTCTCGATATGAAGTCAGAAGCTGCTCAATGCCCTCCGCCATTTTAGGTTCAAAATAAATGTGGGCTGCGACTACGATTAGCCCAAGAAGGTTGTCGGGATAGCGGCTCGCATAGGTTAGGGCAATATTTCCTCCATCCGAATGACCTACCATTAAGATAGGCACCTTGACATCCGACAACAAGATTTCCAAATCTTGCACATCTTCTTCGAAGAAAGGTGGATCCAAGGATAGTCGGTCGGACGACTTTCCATAGCCCCATCGGTCATAAGCCCAAAAAGCGAATCCCTTTTCCGACAAAAAATTGATTTGGGAACGCCATGATCGCACACTTCCTAAGCCATGGTGTAAGAGGACAAATAACGGTGAGCTTTCTGTTTCAGATACCTCCAGATAAAGTTGATGGCCTCGGACTTGAATCCACCGTTGCTGAAGGGACATGACTCAATCCTTGATTAAGCAATTACCCATGGAAGGAAGATCACAGCGGAATGCAGCCATGTTTCTTTGGGGGATTAGAATCGCGCTTATTTGCAAGCATTTCCAGAGCATTGATTAAACGCGGGCGGGTTTCATGAGGTTCAATCACATCATCGATGTATCCCCTTGCGGCAGCGATATAGGGATTGGCAAATTTTTCACGGTATTCCTGCACCAACTCTTCGCGCCGTTTCTGGGGATCTTCCGCATTGGCTAACTCTCGCCGAAAAATAATGTTAACTGCCCCCTCTGGGCCCATCACGGCAATCTCAGCCGATGGCCAGGCGAAATTTACATCGCCGCGAATATGTTTGCTGCTCATCACATCATATGCACCACCATACGCCTTACGGGTGACCACAGTCAACTTCGGCACAGTTGCCTCACAATATGCATAGAGTAGCTTTGCTCCAGCACGAATGATTCCGCCGTGCTCTTGACTCACGCCGGGTAAGAATCCAGGCACATCCACAAAGGTCACAAGAGGAATATTAAAGGCGTCGCAAAACCGCACAAAGCGAGCCGCTTTCTCGGAGGACTTAATATCCAATACACCCGCCAGCACAGCCGGTTGGTTGGCAATGATCCCCGCACTGTGCCCCCCGAGCCGCGCAAAACCAATCACGATGTTCTGGGCAAAATACTCGTGGATCTCAAAAAAGACGCCATCGTCAACGACCAAGCGAATAATCTCACGGATGTCATAAGGTTTTTGAGGGTCGTCGGGAATAATGTCATCCAACGCTTCCTCCATACGAAGCGAATCATCGGTAGTTGGGAGGTAAGGCGGGTCTTCCATGTTGTTTTGGGGGATATAACTGAGCAGCTTGCGCACCAGATAAAGGGCGTCTGCCTCGCTATCGGCAGCCAGATGGCAAACGCCAGAGATCTCCGAATGAACTGCCGCTCCACCCAGTTCTTCGAAAGTCACGTCCTCATGAGTCACCGCTTTAACAACCTCGGGACCGGTGATAAACATATAAGACGAATTGCGCACCATCAGGATAAAATCGGTCAAAGCTGGCGAATATACCGCTCCCCCTGCACAGGGACCCATGATGACGCTAATTTGTGGAATAACCCCTGAAGCCAAGGTGTTTCTGAGAAAAATATCCGCATATCCTCCTAATGAAACAACTCCTTCTTGGATGCGCGCCCCGCCGGAATCGTTTAGACCAATCACCGGCGCCCCATTTTTCATCGCCATATCCATGATTTTGCAGACTTTCTCGGCGTGCACTTCGCCTAAACTGCCCCCAAACACGGTGAAATCTTGAGAGAAAACATAGACCAAACGTCCTTCAATCATCCCCCAGCCGGTGACGACGCTGTCGCCTAGATAACGTTGTTGATCCAAATCAAAATCGTGTGTCCGATGGACGACAAAAGCATCCACCTCTCGAAAGGTTCCTTTATCTAACAAGAGATCAATGCGCTCGCGTGCCGTTAGTTTGCCCCGCTCGTGCTGAGCACGAATCCGTTCTTCTCCACCGCCAAGACAACTTTGCTGGCGCAGCTCGCGCAGTTTTTCAATCTTCGGATTGAGGGGTTTATTCTCAGTCATTGCTTTCTCCAAAGTACGCTTTAATCGATTTTCGATTTAGTCCAAACCAAAAGATGAGCCCAATTAAAATTTGTAAGCCAATCCCAAACGGTAGGCGATAAAAATCACGGCTCTGAAAAAAGTAGAGTCGGTCTAACCAATAAAATCCGATGAACAGTGCCACATAAGCCAAAATAAACCACTTTGTCGTCCGCAGGCGAAACCAGATGGCGAACAGCGCAGCCAATGCAGCGAAAAACAGCAGGACATTGGTCATCAAAATGTAAAAAACAGTGCTACCCACCAAACCCTGTAGGTAAGCCCATCGGCGAATACCTTCAATAACGCCAATGAGATGCGCACTCCATGTGATTAACACACAAACGAAAACAATAGTTACGAAAAAGGGTGTCTTCAAGAGTCTCTAATTTCTAAGACTATCTTCCCGTTTTGTCTGCCCTTCTCGAGGCGCTCCTGGGCTGATCGCGCCGCCTCCAAGGGATAGATTTTATCAATAACCGCTCGCAATTTTCCAGCAAAGATCAAGTTCATTACTTTATGAAAATCCATCAGATTGCTCATTGTGGAACCGATGATTGTAAGGTGTTTTCCAAAAATAAAGCGGTTGTCAATCTCAAATACCGGTCCTCCGGTGTTGCCAACGGTTAGAATTCGGCCACCTTTGCGCGCAGCACGAAAACTCATCGGGAAGGTCGTGCCAACATTATCCACTACGACATCCACCCCCTGACGATCGGTGAGGTGATAGATCACCTTGGACCAGTTTTCCTCTTGAGAGCGATCGATCACAAAGTCCGCTCCCAACGATTTGGCTAATTCCAATTTTTCTAAATTTGAGCAAATCACAAATACTATCGCTCCAGCGAGCTTTGCAATTTGAATTGAGGCCGTATTGACGCCGCCAGAAGCTCCTACAATCAAGACTGTTTCACCCGCTTTGAGCTGCCCCCGCGTGATCAGCGAATGCCAGGCGGTTTGGAAGACCAATGCCGCCGCTGCAGCTTCTGCCATAGGGAAGGAGGGCGGCAAAGGCAAGACGTTTCTTTCCGACACGACTACATATTCGGCATATGTGCCTGAAATCGTCTCGCCAAGCAGGTGCCAATCCCGACAACGATTGTCTTGACCTGCTAAACATTCCATACACTTACCACAACCGATATTCGGGTTGATCACCACTGGCATACCCGCCTCGACCATGGTGACTTCCTCACCAACCGCTTCAATCCATCCCGCCCCATCAGCACCGGGAATGTGGGGCAGAGCAAGTTTAAGCCCATGCCAACCATTGCGAACCCACAAATCTACCCGATTTAACGCCGCAGCTTTCAGGCGAACAGGCCCTGGAGCTGGGGTAGCCCGCCGAGCGTGGCCCCATAGACGGCCTGCCCGGCGAGCGTGGTCAGCGGGGTGCGGGCCATCGGCTCAGGGGAGTTCGCGCCACAGCCCGAGCGCGGCCTCGGCCGCGCCGTCGAGCGGCAGCCAGCCCTGAGGACCGAGCTCGGTGGCGTGGATGCCGAGATCCGCCATCTCGGCCAGGACCCGGTCGGGCGGCAGCTGCAGCCCCCAGCCCGGGACCTCGCAGACGCCCCACGAAATCGGGGCCGCGGCGAGCCGGGCCTCGAAGGCCGGCCCGTCGGCACCGCGTTCCACACGCTCTCCTCTCCTGGCGAACCCGCTCCCAGATTGGAGCGCTCTAACTCGCATCGGCGACGCTACACG
>CAKZNJ010000427.1 GCA_937129505.1 uncultured Anaerolineae bacterium
GCTCAAAAACAGACCGAACAACGCGTCAGTGAACTTGTCGAGGCTCAAAAACAGACCGAACAACGCGTCAACGAACTCACTTTAGCTCAAAAAAGCGCCGAAGAACGCCTAACGCGTCTTGAGATAACGGTCAAAGAGCTCGCCGAAGCTCAAAAACGCACCGAAGAGAATCTAGCTGCATTGACCCAGCGCGTCGATGACATCGACAAACGCCTCATCAAGGTTGAACATCGCTTGGCGAAAGTAGATGGCAGGACATTAGAGATCGAATACGAACGCAAAGCGATGAGCTACTTCGGTCAAATTTTACGTCGACCGCAGATTGTAAACCTAGGCGAACTAGAAGACAAGCTAGAACCCTTCCTATCGGAACAACAATTGCAGGATGTATGGCGCGCTGATCTCGTGATTCAAGGGCGCCTGCGCCAACCAACTGCAGAAGGAGAAAGGCCAGAAGCATACCTCACAGTCGAGGTTTCGGTCTTGGTTGACAAAGAAGATGTTGAACGGGCAGAACAGCGGGCAAGTCTGCTCCGTCAAGCTAGATTATTGGCTCTACCCGTGGCTGCAGGAGAGGATGTAACCGAGAAGGCGCTCCAACTTGCTGAGAAGCTGGGGGTAATCCTGGTCAAAGATGGGAGCAGTCGCTTTATTGATCAAGCGATGCGGCGCGTCATCTCAGCCGACAATTGACTCCACCCAACCGCGTTTTAGGGTGGCGGCAGATAGTCCCACGGATTCACCTTGGTTCCGTTGTACATCATCTCAAAATGCAGATGAGAACCAGAGGAATTGCCCGTACTGCCGATTGCACCAATGAGATTGCCCTGATAAACGCTCTGACCACAACTGACGTTGATGGCGCTCAAGTGGGCATAAAGAGTTTGCCACCCATTCCCATGGTTAATCACAATCACATTTCCATATCCCCAATTGTTCCAGCCCGCATAAACCACCACCCCATTATCGACTGCATAGACAGCATTTCCTGTGTCTCCGTCAATATCGATCCCAAAATGGTTGGTCGAAGGTGAATAATCGAAACCAGACAGAAAATGGCGATTGGTAGGCCAAATAAAAAGACCTACGCCAATTGCCCCACTGGCTACTTCTTTACATGCCCCAGGACCCAGCACTTGAGCAACACTCGGATTGTCGCGCGGAATTTCCGGGGCAGACCAACTCACGAATTCGCGTTTACCCCCTGGGATGACCAACCATGTCCCCGGTTCAATGTTTGGATGGGCATAATCGCCAATCGTAGCTGGATCCAAACCATTTCCAGGGAAGTTAACAATATCCTCCGGCTTAACCCCGAAAAATTGCGCAACACGGTTCAAACCATCACCAGCCGACCACCTATAGTAAGTGCCATCCACCGGTAAGATGTTAAGCTCTTGCCCAGGACGCAGGTTGTGGGGGTTATCTCCTAGGGTGTACTGGTTTCCCCACAAAATTGTCTCCGGTTTCAAGCGAAACTTCTCTGCAATGCCAAACAGGGTGTCGCCTGGCTTAACCGTGTAGGTGATAACCTCAAAGCGCGGTCTGCTTGGCAACGAAGTGAAAAGCTGGGTTTGGCGTTTAATCGTAGCCTCGACAGCCGTTGGGGCAACTTCGGTGGATGCCCCAGAGACAGCAGGGGTTGTCGGGGTGATAGCAACCATCTCGCCTTCTTCGGCAGAGACAAAGGAGAAGAAATTAAGCGTGTAGAAACTCGGCATCACCCATATCAATAGTAAAATAGAAATCCCCAACATTAGATGAGCAGCCCAGCGCGAGAATGTCTCATCAAAACCCAATTCAGTAATATCCTGCCAAAGGGTTTGCCATTGGCTGGGCATTTCGCCGCTTAATGGCTCAGCAGCAGCCACGTGATTTTCCGATCGTCCATTTCCTTCTGATGGAACGGAGTCCGCTTCCAAAAAGGGCTCTCGATAATTCTCCATAAACTCGCTCAAGGAGTCATCATACCATTGACATAGACACAAGACATTAATTCTAAATTAGGGTTTCGTTAGGCTGGCAATGGCGTCTGTTGCAGCCTGTTGGGGAGAAATGCGGTCTTTGATAACTGCGATAAAGGCATTCCGCAGCGCGATTGCGATCGGATCACTTAACGCATTGGGAGGAATCGTCTGCGCTAATTGCGAGACGGTTTCAAACTCCTTGGCTTGCTCGCTGTCCTGCCAAAACGAGAAAGCTTCAGAACGAGTAGGCAAAAAATCTGCTGCATCTGCATAGGTAGCCATAAACTCAGGTTCACTCAGGAAGGTTGCTAATTGAAAACTGAGACCAATCTGATCATGTATCGGGCTGGTTGATGTCCAAACCCAACCTTGGGCTAAAGTCACCGTTGTCTTATTCGCTAGAAAACCAGCCGAAACACGCCACTCCTGCGAATTTCTGCTCAGATAGGTCGACCCCCAGACAAAACCACTGTCAATCTTGCCCTCTGCAAGGGATTGGCTCACAAGCTGATCGCTCTCCGCCTGAGTTACCCAAACAGGTAATTTACCCTGCCGGTAAGCATAAGAGATATTTTCCAATAATTCGGTTAAAACAGCCTCTTCTAAGATTGGACGCCCTTGCGCATTGCGAATTGCGCCTCCTCCTTGAAGATAAAGAGCAAGGAGCACGCTTGCTTGCGGATCCGCGCCGGCAAAACCAAGGTTGTAACGACTTACCAGCCAATCATTCCAATTTAAAGGCAATTCAGTTGCCAGACTTTCCGGGTAGGCCAAAACAAGTGCATCGCCGACAAAGGGGATTCCAAAAGGAGTGTTCTCAACAGTAGCAAGCTGGCGAGCGTAGGGATACCATTTTTGGTCATCCGATAATTGGGCATATCCATCCAAGGGGTGAAGGATTCCCTGCTGCGCCAACGGCGCAACTAATTCACGAGGTAAAAGCACCAAGTCTGGCAAAGCGAGCGGTGCTGCTTCGCTGGCTGTGCTCAATGCTTCCAGCATCCCTCCGGGCCCCTCCTCTGCCTTGATTCGAACCTCAATGGGCAAGTTCGGAAACTGCTCATAGAATGCTTGCAATCGATCGCTGAGCAAACGCGCTGGTAGTTGCTCGCTGTTCGGCTCGAATTGGGGTGGCAACCAGACGTTTAGACCACGCTGTAACTCCTGCGGTTGCGGTGAGGAAGGCATGCTGGTAATAGGAAGCAACGGCGAATGGGTAGTAGTAGTCGAGGGTTGATTCGAGAGTTCAAATGGGTTTGTCTCACCATTACAAGCGATGAGCAAAATCAACGCAATTAACAAGGAGCCACTTTTTACTCGCCGCTGAAAATCGCCCAACATCTCCATCACAACAAAAGAGAAAGGTTAAAGCTAGGAATGGCTATCCAGGCGGGGCGGGGTCTGGAGCAGGCGGAGGAGTAGCTTTACAGCGTTCTCCACATCCTCCATATCCACCATCTCAGACGGAGCATGAACATAGCGGCAAGGGATAGAAAGCACCCCTGCCGGCACACCGCTGCGCGACAGCTGAATTGCTCGCGCATCTGTGCCGCCAAATTCCAAAATTTCGCGCTGATAGGGGATCTTCGCCTTTTCTGCTGTTTGCACCATCCAGTGGATGATGCGCGGATCGGCTAGCATTCCTGCATCCCGAATCTTGACCGCAGGACCCGCACCTAACCGAACTTCCATTTTATGCCCTTTAGGGGTGTCCCCCGTGGCGGTGACATCTACAGCCAAGCCGAGATCGGGCTCTACCCCAAACGCAGCCACCGTTGCCCCTCTCACACCAACTTCTTCTTGCACGCTGAACACAAAATAGATTTCGAATTCACTCTTCTCCATTCGCCGTAAGGTCTCGATCAGTACAGCCACACCGACACGGTCATCCATCGCTTTCGATACTGCTCGCTTGCCCAAATCCAAGAATGGCCGCTCAAAAACGGCGACATCACCGATGCGAAGGGGACATTCTTCTGCGTTGGCCGCCCCCACATCGATGAAAAGCTTCTCAAGGGGAGGAATCTCATAAGATGTTGGGTTCTTCTCGACCCCAATCACCCCTTGCACACCGTTTAGGAAGCGCACCCGCCCCCCTACACAGTGAATAGGCATCACGCCGCCCAGGGAAACAAAACGGGCAAACCCCTGCCGATCAATATGGGTGACCATCAAGCCAATTTCATCCATGTGGGCAACCAACATTAAGCGCATCGCTCCATTCTTTCTGCGCACGGCTAGTAAATTGCCCATAGAGTCCACTCGAATTTCATCTACAAGGGGTTCAATCGATTGACGAATGTAATTTCGTACTTGGTTTTCGTAACCAGAAGGTGCAGGGATTTCGACAAGGTCCTTTAGCAATTCTTTCATTACTTTGATCTCCACTTTGCTGAACGATCCTTAGCGATCAGATTTCAGAATATCAACAGTTAGCGTTTGTAGCGCATGATAAATCAATCTCAAGGTGTTTTCCCAATCTGAGATGCGCACGATGCTGGCGGGTGTGTGCAAGTAGCGGCCGGGAACCGAGATGGATATACTGGGAATGCCACTTCGTTGAAGATGGATAGCGCCTGCATCGGTTGCCCCTGCACCGGCTTGCCGAAATTGATAGGGAATCCCTTTTTCTTCCGCAGTACGGACGAAATGAGCGACAAGGCGCGGGTCTGAAATCGTTGCTCGATCGGCGAGATAGATCGCCGCCCCAAAGCCCAAACGGGTGTTATATCGTTCGTTTTCAGGAGCGTAGAAGCTGTCTTCTTCCTGAAGGGGTAAATCATAAGCAAAGGTACAATCCACCACGATTGCCAGATCAGGGTTCAGGGCATGAGCTGCCACTTTTGCTCCGCGCAGCCCGACTTCCTCTTGGACGGTGAACGCAACCTCAAGGTTAACCTGCGGATAATCGTACTTTAGCAGCTCGATCAGCGTTGCAACCCCGACTCGATCGTCAAGAGCTTTTGCACGGATACTTCCACCCAGTTTTTGAAACGGCGTGGCAAATGTCCCCCATTCACCCACCTTCGCTCCGCCCCCTCCGAGATCGACTCTTAAGCCTTCAACCGTGAAGGCGTTGCGGCGTTCCTCCGCTGTGGTCAAGTGAATCGCTTTACAACCAATCACCCCCTTTTGATGGTTAGGTCCGACAACGACCGGTTTGCCTGCCAGCCAACGGGGATCAATGCCCCCCACCAATTCAAAACGATAAATGCCATCCTCTCGATCATCCTCTGCGGTTAGCATAAAGCCAACCTCATCCATGTGAGCGGCCAACATTACCTCGAGAGGTTTCTGGCTATCCTTCTCTTGACTAGCCAATAGATTCCCCAGAGCATCGATGCGCATCTCCTTGACATAGGGTTTAATCTGATCCATGACCAATCGACGCACCTGCCTCTCATCGCCGCTAACGGCAACAGCGTTACAAAGCTTCTCCAGCAAGCGAAGTTGTTCGCCTGTGATGGCTGGTTGAGTTAGGTTTTCGGTGTCTCGTCCCATTTCATCTTGTCCATGAAATCAATTTCCAAACCGACAGCGAATTCAGCTAATAAGCGCGCCGCTCGTTGGATATCCTTTAGCGACACGATCTCAACAGGGGTATGCATATAGCGCAGTGGAATGCTGATCACCATGGTTGGAATGCCTTCCGCAACCGTCTGCAATCGGTCTGCATCAGTTCCTGAATAGCGGGGCATTGGTTCCATTTTGAAGGGAATTTCTAGTTTTTGAGCAAGTTCCTTGAAAATTTCGTAAAGGCGAGGGTGAACGGTCGGCCCCCAGCCGAGCGTAATCCCCTTTCCTAATGGATACGTTTTGTGAGAGGGACTGCCCGGACCGCTGGCGTGAGTCACATCAATCACCAGCGCTAAATCAGGACGAATCTGAAATGCCGAGGTCGCTGCGCCGCCTAATGTTTCCTCCTCTTGGGTGCTGGAAACCGCCCAGATATCCCAAGCATGGCGACGCCCTTTTAACTCTTGTAAGCAGAGGGTCAAGGCACACAGAGAAGCACGATTGTCCATTGAAGGAGAACAGGCAAGGTCAGAACCCAGTTCTATATAGTTGCGCCCGAAGGAGACTGGGTCACCAATTTGCACCAGCCGTTGAACTTCCTTTTCTTCCAATCCAGTATCTGCCCACAGGTAGGATAAGGGCACGCTGCCCTCTTGCGCTTCGGGGGGCAAGAGAAAATGCGGAGGTTGGACGATGACTGCCGGCAAAGTGCGTTTGCCGTGTACTTGAACCAATTGCCCCGGCAAGATACGATGGTCGATTCCTCCAATTTCAGTTAAGCGCAAAAACCCCTCCCTCATCCCGCTGACCATCAGCCCAATAGCATCTTGGTGCGCAACCATCATCAAGCGTGGGCGGGGAGGGTCGGCTGCCCCTTGTCGAAAACCTAGCACGCTTCCAAGGCGATTGCGAGAGATTTCATCAACCAGAGGCTGCCACAGAGTTTCTACTTCGTTAGCAATTGACTCCTCATAGCCGGATAAACCTGGAGGACTGGCTAGTTTTTTCAATAGGGTGGATATATGGTTGGTCTTCATAGGACAATTGTATCGGTAAATGAGAAATTAAGACACCCCACTTAAACCGATATGGAAGGGCTGCCAATGCGATGTAGTGACGGTTGGCGTGAGGGTATCCGTCGGCTCGAGGGTTGGCGAAGGTAAAGGCGTATCGGTCGGGGATGGCGAAGGACTGGGCGTCGGGCTAGGAGAAGGAGATAACGTGGCTGTCGGCGTCTCTGTAACCGTAGCAGTGGCCGTCGGTGTTGCCGTTTGGGACGGTGTGGGGGTAACCGTATTGGTAATAATATTGAAAAAGGGAGTGAATGAAGCCGTAGGTAACTGGAACAGCGTTGGAGTAACTGTCGCTGTTTTGCGAGGGGTTGAGGTTTGAGTAGGGGTGGCTGTTTCCCGCAAGCTCGGCGCCTGAGCAGCCATGAAAAACCCAAGGCAGTAACATGGCACCGTGCTCAGGATAATCATCACCAATACAATCCTTATTCGACGCTGGGGTGAATTTTCAACGGTCATCTATTCCCTTTCAATGTCTTCATGATAACATTAGGTCTCAGCATCGACAAGTATTTTTTTACGGTCTGGAGTACGCCTTTCCTAGGCATGGTAAGTTTTATATCGCACAAGTAGTTGAAGGGATAATGCCATCAAAACAAGATTCCATCATCCTTTTTTCTCCATTAGGTCGTTGGTATGGAATGGATTTTCCTTTCTCCGCATTATGATGACGCCGTGTTCTCCTGTGGAGGGGGCATCTGGGAACTGCGACAGCAGGGGGAAAA